>DATHTS010000571.1:0-3702 GCA_035462935.1 Pyrinomonadaceae bacterium | reverse complement strand
TCGCTTCTGCCCATCTGAAAGCTTGCGCCTTCGACCATAACCGTTTGCGGTTCTGTTTTCAAAGGCGGCTTGGTATTTGCCGTATCGTTGGTCGGCAAGGAATTTGTCTCGGTTTTTTTAGGATTTTCGGTTACAACAGGCTGTTCCGGTTCTTGAATTACAAAGGCATAAATCAGAAAACCGCCGATCAGGAAAGTAAGAAGCACAAACAAACCGCCCGCCGCCATAAGCGCAATGGGAACTTTCCTATTTTTGACCGAACCTGAATCAAATAAATTTGAAAATGTCGGGTTTGATTTAGGCGGAGACTGCGTTTCGATTGTTATGCGCGATCTTTCCTGAGCGGAGGAAGGCTGTTCTCCGACATTAACGAACGGAGTTGTTTGATTTGCAACGGTATTTGCCTGCGCCGGAGATTCTCCGAAAACATCAACGCGCGGCAGCGTTTCATTGGAACTGTCCAGCGGATTTTTTTCAGAGCTTGACGAGCCGCCGGTTTGCGCGGATACGTTCCCCGACGAATGAAATTCCAGTAAATTCAATGTTTGGTCGGGCGCGGAGCTGGAATGCATCTTGATTTCTTCCATCCGCTTTTGAACCTCGATAATTTCTTGTCCTAACCGCCGCACTTCTTCTTCGGCGCGCCTTTTAGCCAATTCCGCTTCCTCGCGCTTTTTGGCTTCCAGTTCGGCAAGTCTTCGCGCTTCCTCTACTCGCTTTTGGGCGGTAATCGCTTCCTGCTCAAATTTCTCGGCTTGCTGCTGAGCTAATCTTCTGGCTTCCGTCTCGGTTTTCGCGCGTCGCTCCGCTTCCTTTTCGGCTAAGGTTAGCAGCTCGCTTTCAATTTTTTGTCGTTTAAGCTCGGCAGCCTTGCGAAGCTCAGCTTCATATTCGGCTTGTTTTTTTGCTTCTTCAAATTTCCTTTTAGCCTCGCTGACCTGTTCGGAAAGCTGCGAAGCGGCAATTTCGGCGCGGCGGCGGACGCTTTCTTCGAGTTCTCTTTGATGCGCCGCTTGTTCGGCTTTTTTTCTTTCGGCTTCGGCAATGTTTTGAGCTTCGAGCGCGGCTTGCGCCAAATAATTGGCGCGTTCTTCAGCTTGTTTTCGCGCTTCGGCTTCCCTTGCGAGCCGCTCTGATTCGGCTTTTTGTCGCGCCTGCTGTTCAGCCAATTTGCTTTCCATTTCCGCTTCCAGACGGCGGCGCAGCTCGGCTTCGATTCTCTCTTTAGCCTCAACCGCTTGCTGCTGCGCCCGCTCGGCGGCTTTTTGCGCTTCGGCAAATTCCTGCACGAGTTTGTCGGCTTGATTGGCTTTTACTTCCGCTTTTTCGGCGCGTTCCTGCGCCTTGAGAAATTCCTGCGCGAGCCGGTTGTCGGAAGTAATATTTTGAGTGATCGAAGCATCGAAAAAGGTTTGAAGCTTTTCCTGCTGGGAATCCGTTAAAACGGAAGTTTTTGCGATTGAAGAGGCGTCTGTTTTTTTTGAACGATGAGGCGCGAAGCCGCTCAGAGGAACGGTAATGCCGGAATTTGCCAGCGCTTCCTCAAATTCGCTCAGCATTTCCTCTATTGAATTAGGGCGCGCTTTCGGGTCTTTCTCCAAGGCTCTCCTGACAACGGCTTCGATTCCCTGCGGTAGAGAAACACCGAGCGAAGCGAAAGCGGGCGGCGGCGCGGTCAAATGCTGATACATTACCGACGGAATCGAATCGGATTGAAACGGAAGCTGCCCGGTCAGCATTTGAAAGAGAATAACTCCCAGCGCGTAAATGTCGGTGCGGTGATCAGGTTCCTCGTCTTCCCACTGCTCCGGCGACATATACTGGGGCGAACCCATTACGTTCATCGTTTGGGCTTGAATGAGCGACCCGAACGATTCGACCGATTTGATTTTTGCCAGACCGAAATCCAAAACCCTGACGGCTTTGTAAAGCGGCAGACCTTTCTGCACCATTATATTCTGAGGTTTCAAATCGCGGTGGACGATTCCCTTGCGGTGCGCCTCCGCCACGCCCAAAGCAATCGGCTGGAAAAATTCAAACGCGGTTTCTACGGGAAGCCGGTTGTCGTGCGCCAGGAAAAGGGAGAGCGGCGTGCCGTCAACAAATTCCATCACTAGATACGGCATTTTTTCGTTTTCGACCCCGAAATCCGTAACCCTGATGACATTCGGATGGTCTATCGAGGCAGCCAGAACAGCCTCCTGCTTAAAACGAACTAGTAAATTAATATCCTTCTCAACGAGGCTCGGCAGAATTACTTTAATGGCGTGTGAAGATTTTAGAAACTTGTGTTTCGCCTTGAAGACGATGCCCATTCCGCCTCTTCCGAGTCTTTTTTCCAAAAGATACCGTCCGCTGACAATTACATCAACGTCAACGGTAAAGATCAGCGGATTGTTATCGAGGGAACAGACGGAGTGGCTGTCTTCATAACACTGCTGGCATTTGGAACACTCTTTCATAACGCTTTAAAGCCGAAGCCGGAAATTACTCGTCTCTCGCGGCGGATAATTAGAGAGGAAAACCGCAAATTGATTTTGCTGATTTTTAATTGCTTCAACTAAAATTTCGGGCAAAATTGAATATGCTTTCCGGTATGAGTTTATCGCAGGCAAAATTAGATTTCAAACATTTTCAGATATTTAACGCCGCCATTCGATTTAGGATTTGGGATTTAGGATTTGGGATTGAATAATAAAATCCTAAATCCCAAATCCTAAATCCCAAATAGTTTAGCGGCACGATTTGGCGCAAACGGTGAAAAATCCGACTTCAAAGTTTGAATTACCAAATCCTGAGATGCCGACTGCGCCCTTGCGGAAGTTTTTATCCCGGTCAATTATATTTCCAAGCTCGCGCCGGTCGCCGGTTTCGCTGTCTTCGATGAAAGTTTTAAAGACATTTTCTTCGCCTTTTATAATAACGCGAAACGGTTTTTTCGCGGCGATGGTTGAGGAAAAATGCTGTATGAAATTTGAAAATATCTGTTCCTGTTTTCCGTCTCTGACGATAAAGCCGGTAACGCGATAAGGCTCGGCGGCGTTTGCGCCCGAGATTTGAACCAGATAGTAATTTTGCGGGTCTTCCGCTCGCAAAACAAAGCCGATTGATTTGCCGTCGAGCGATCTGACATCGCTGACCATTTCAAAATCCGTGTAATAACGATACTGCTCGTTGCGAGGCAAGGCTATACCGGCGAGATTCTTAGTTTCCATTTTTCCATTTAAACTCCAGCCCGCAGGCAAAACCCAATCGTTTCGCGTCCAGGCTGAAGCAAATGTTTCCGTGCTTATCTTCTTTTCCAAATTGATACCGAAAGGCGTATTGTCATCGGGAAGGTCTTCGGGAATGTTTATCGCCGTAAATTGCGTTTGGTATTCGACTCCCGACGGTCGAATGTCAATATTGTAATAACCCTCATTCAAGTCGGGGATTACAGCTTTGTTGTTTTGAATTTTTACAATGCAGTAACCGCCGGTTTCTTTAGTAACAATTCCTTCGGAACCGCTTTTCTCCAATTTTGCGGGCGCGAAGCGAATTTCGCCGTCTCTGATATTCGTATTAATTTGCAGTTGGTATTTAATCGGGTCTAATTCGAGACTGATACCGACTGTTTTTTGCGGCAGAATTTCAACCTCGGTTTCCTGTGTTTTGTAGCCGTCGAGCGAAGCCGTAACTTGATATTTGCCGGGACGCAGATTT
>DATHTS010000570.1:0-3913 GCA_035462935.1 Pyrinomonadaceae bacterium | reverse complement strand
GCTTCAAATAAAATTGCTCTCTATGATTTATCTGACGAATAAAAGAGAGACGTTTATTTTTAGCTGACAAGGGAGGTTTTATGGAAGCAAGAGCAAAAATATTGGGACATCCGATTCATCAAATGCTGATTGTTTTTCCGCTTGGACTGCTGGCAACCGCCGTAGTTTTCGACGCGATTTTTCTGATTTGGGGAAATCCGACGTTTGCGACGGTTGCTTATTGGATGATTGTTGCGGGAATTATCAGCGGTTTTATCGCCGCGCCGTTCGGGACAATTGACTGGTTAGCCATTCCGGGCGGCACGCGCGCCAAATCAGTCGGGCTGTGGCACGGAGGCGGAAACGTTTTGGTCTTGCTTTTATTTATCGGAAGTTGGTGGCTGAGGAGAGATGCGCCGGAAAATCCCGGAACTCTGGCATATGTTCTTTCTTACGCCGGAGCGGGAATATCTGCTGTCACCGGATGGCTCGGCGGTGAATTGGTTGACCGTCTGGGCGTCGGCGTTGACGACGGCGCGCATTTCGATGCGCCGAGTTCATTAACAGACCGCCCGGCAAGCGAGAGCGTTTCTTCGGAAACATAAAAATTGAATTTCGGTAAAAATGAAGGAATGAAATTCATCAATTCGGTTTTTCAGTGACAGAGCTTTGTTTATTTTTAATTAATTTCAAATCATCAGTTAAAAATTGGCGAAACCAAAACCTTCAAATTTAAAAGGAGTATGAACAATGGGAATAAATCTAAAAAATCTTAATGAACAGGTAATAGTTTTAACCGGGGCGACCAGCGGCATCGGTTTGGTAACGGCGCGAATGGCTGCCGAACGCGGCGCGAAACTCATTTTGGCGGCGCGCAATCAGGAAGCGTTAAAACAATTAACCGATGAAATAAATTCTTCGGGCGGACAGGCGGCTTACGTCGCCGCGGATGTCGGAAACGAAGGCGATGTCAAGAAAATCGCGGCTGAAGCCCTGAACAGTTTCGGTGGTTTCGATACCTGGGTAAACAACGCCGGGGTTTCGATTTACGGACGAATTTTGGATGTTTCGACGGAAGATCATCAACGTTTGTTTGAAACGAATTATTGGGGCGTGGTTCACGGCTCGATTGTCGCGGCAGAGAATTTCCGCAGTCGCGGCGGCGCGATAATCAATGTCGGCAGCACGCTTTCCGACCGCGCGATTCCGCTGCAAGGTCATTATTGCGCTTCAAAACACGCGGTCAAAGGTTTTACCGACGCGCTACGGATGGAACTCGAAGAAGAAGGGCTGCCGATTTCAGTAACCTTGATAAAACCGAGCGCGATTGACACGCCTTATATTCAACACGCCAAAAGCTATTTTGAAGTCGAGCCGGTAAATCCTCCGCCCGTTTACGCGCCCGAAACGGTTGCCGAAGCGATTTTGTATTGCGCCGAACATCCAGAACGGGACGTTTTCGTCGGCGCGGGCGGAAAGTTGTTCTCTCTAATGGGCAAATACGCGCCGCGAACCACCGACAAAGTTATGGAAATGACTATGTTCGACATCCAAAAAACTGACGAACCCGCAGGCGAGCGCCCGAAAGAAAGCCTTTACGATTCAAACGATTCCAGCCTCGATGAGCGCGGCGGTTACGAAGGTTATGTCGCCGAAAGCAGCCTTTATACAAAAGCGTCTTTGCACCCGGTAATTACAGGCGCGGCAGTGGCTCTGGGAGTCGGGCTGGCTTTTATGGCTTTTAATCGTAACGGTAAAGATTAAAAGTAAGATCGGAACCGCCTGCGGTAGCGGACGGTTGATGATTATTAGACAATTCGTTTGATTCCAGCAATCAAAAATCTTAACTTCAACCGCCCGCTACCGCAGGCGGTTCTGACTCAAAGTGCGTGGAGCTTCCGCGCTCTTTTTACTTGACAATTTTTTATTAAAAAAGCCATTTTTTAATAGAAGCTATCTCAAAAATAATAATATCGTTAAGCAAGCGGTCTAAGACCGCGTTTCAAGCAGCAATCTTCGGCAAACGCGGTCACAGACCGCTTGCTTAACCTTACGTTTTGTATTCTTGAGATAGCTTCTAGTCAACTCTTTCAAAATGTTACCAATAACCGAACAGGAAAATCCGCAAACCGCGAACATTGACCGCGTTTCAACGTTGGAAGCCGCCCGTTTAATAAACGATGAGGATAAAAAAGTAGCAGAAGCAGTGGAAAAAGTTTTGCCCGAAATTGCCCAAACGATTGATAAAATTGTCGAAAGATTAAAAAATGGCGGACGGCTTTTTTATGTCGGCACAGGAACAAGCGGGCGATTGGGCGTTTTGGACGCGAGCGAGATTCCGCCGACTTTCGGTGTTTCTTACGATTTGGTGCAGGGCGTTATTGCGGGCGGTTACGACGCGCTTTATAAAGCGACGGAAGCCAGCGAAGACAACAAAGAAGCCGGAAAAATTGATTTACAAAATCGCGGTTTGACCGAAAAAGATGCGGTTATCGGTGTTGCCGCTTCCGGTAGAACGCCTTACACAATCGGTGCGGTTGAGTTTGCGCGTCAGCTTGGCTGTTTCACCGCCTGCATAACTTGCGTTCCTGATTCAGCCATAACAAAAGTTGCGGAAATTGCGATTGTTCCGATCGTCGGCGCAGAAGCGATTACCGGCTCGACGCGAATGAAAGCTGGAGCCGCGCAGAAAATGGTTTTGAATATGATTTCAACCGTTGCAATGATTCGGCTCGGCTACGTCAAAGGCAACCGGATGACGAATGTAAAGTCTTCAAACATCAAACTTAAGGAACGCTCTCTACGAATTTTGATGGCGGAAACCGGTTTGGGTGAAACTGCCGCGCAAAACTTATTAAGCGAAGCAGGCGATGATTTGCGAGTCGCTCTGGTGATGAAAAAAGCCAATGTCAGCCTTGAAAAAGCGGAAAGGATTTTGCACGAAAACAACTTTGTGGTTGAAAAGGCAATAGAATCATTAAACCAGTAAGGAACAATTAAAATGGAGAAAGAAAATTCTTCTTTCTCCATTAACGCATTCCTAAAAAAAATAAAATCTCTCTTTCGCCGTTTTCATTTGATTATTTATCGCTTTCAGGATAAAAATCTTTTATAGCTTTTCGTTTTAGCCAAAACATTTCTTATTGTTCAACAATGCAAATTCTGGATTTAATCATAATTTTCGGCTATTTGATCGGCGTAACCGCTTTCGGCATCTGGTTTGCCACGAAGCAGAATACGACCGAAGACTATTTCGTCGGCGATAGAAGCGTTCCGTGGTGGGCGATTGCCGCTTCGATTGTCGCTACCGAAACCAGCACGATCACTTTTATTTCCGTTCCCGGAATTGCATTTGCCGTGAACGGTAATTTCCAGTTTTTGCAGCTTGTTTTCGGCTACCTGCTCGGGCGCGTCGTTATTTCGCTGCTGTTTATTCCGCTTTATTTTAAGGGCGAACTGCAAACTGTTTACCAGCTTTTAGGCACGAGATTCGGTTTAAAAGTAAAAATGCTGGCTTCCGCATTGTTTGTTGTGATGCGGAACATCGCGGACGGCATCCGGCTTTTGTTGACAGCGATAGTTTTGGCGGCGGTTTACACCGCTTTCCAGCCTGACACGCCTGCCGAATGGGTGATTATAGGCTCAATCGTGCTGCTCGGCGTGGTGATGATAGTTTTCACATATTACGGTGGAATGGAAGCGGTGATTTGGGTCGAAGTCGTGCAGCTCGGTATTTATATCGGCGGCGCAATCGCGGCGGCAGTTGTTTTGCTTAACCAAATCGAAGGAGGAATGCAGGGCGCGATTGCGGTCGGGCAGCAATTCAATAAATTTAACTTGTTCGATTTTTCCTTTGATTTAACCAAAACTTTCACTTTTTGGGCAGGCTTGATCGGCGGATGTTTTCTAACGATGTCCACGCACGGAACAGACC
>DATHTS010000569.1:0-4082 GCA_035462935.1 Pyrinomonadaceae bacterium | reverse complement strand
ATTTTACAACCGGAAACTCTCATAATTTAATTTTTTAACGCGGATATTAATAATAAATAACCATTCCGCCTCCGCCGCCGCCTTCATCTTTTTTCTCTTCCTTGAAAAATCCTTGCGCGATAAAGAGTTTGACAATCGTGCGCGAGTCGTTTCGCACGAATTTATCGGCAAACAAATTCATTCGGTTTAAATCGGCTTTCCCGAGCGCCTGAATCTGGTTCATATAGCGAAACAGAGGAATTCCTTCCCACGAATAACCGCGGGTACTCATTACCAGCTCGCTTTTCTTAAAAGTCCGGTTGCGCTTGTTAAATTTACTCAAAACCGACGCGGCTTGGACGTATTCGTTTATCTGGTCAATGATCGGCTCGAAAATGCGAAAGGCTTCGTCGGGATTCACGACGGCGTAGCCTTTGACGATTTCCATCGCATCGTTTAATTCGTCCTCGTCTTCCGGGTATTCACTAGCCAGAGCTTTGGCGTCTTTCATTAAATTAACGGCGGTTTCACGGTCTTTTTCCGTGTCTTTTTTATGAAATTCAATTGCCAGAGCGACGAGTTTTTGAATCTGAGTTTTCTTCTTGTTCAAATTCCCGATAAGTTTTTTGGCTTCGTCGAGTTTGCCATCTTTTGCCAAACGGCTGATTTTCGCCGATTCGAATTGTTCGGCGACGTTGAGCCGGGCTTTTTCGTCAGGAATTTGTTCGATTAGTTTTCTCGCTCTCGGTTCGTCTTCGATTTGCGCGATTTTATTTGTGATAGATTGATAGGCGTTGGCTTTTTCAAACTCATTTAACTTCGGCAGTTCGGCGATGATTTCTTCCGGCGTCGAGTTCGGATTCCATAATTTCTCGCGCTGCTGCATTTGCTTTACTTCCGGCGGCAGATTTTTCATCGTTTCCGCCTGTGTTTGCTTGATCAGCGCCGCTTTATCCGGCACTATTTTTTCCAAACTCGGCAAAATCTGCGCGACCGCCAATGTAATTTCCAGTGAATTACTCGGCTGCATAAAGGTATTTGCGATTTTGTTGGCGAGTTCCTTAAGCTGGGCGTCGGTAAAGCTGAACGTTTTTTCTTTTGGATTTTTAGGCGCGTTCGGATTAGTCGCATATTGCAGAAAACGAATCGCCGCGCCCATATCCTCACGTTTTTTGGTCAAATCCGCATCAACAATTTTTTTGATAACGTCATCGGCTAACTCTGTCGCTTTTTTCTCATTTTTTTTGTGGAGCTTCTGCAGCAAGGGCAAAACATTCCATGAAATCCCCTTCGCCAAGCTTTCCTTTATCAACTTAACGGCTTTATCGGGATTTTGCTCGGCGGCGAGAATGGCAAACTGCTGTTCGAGGGCAATCTCCTGGCGGACGCGATATTGTTCGGGGTTAAAATTCATATAACCGCCGTCTTGTTTGGCATTCGGTTGTAGAGATTTAGCTAGTTCAGCGGCAAGCTGCGCCGGACGAGTCTGCACGAGCAGTTCCAAAGCCAAATCCGCATCGTGTTTCGCAATCAACGGTAAAATTTCGGAGCGGATATTACCCGATTCAAAAAGTGCGAAATAAGGATCGTCGGCATCCTTCTTTTCCTTTTCGGATTCGGCATTGGCAGTGAGAATTTCGTTTCCCGAATTACGGAAAAACTCTCTGGCGCGTTTTTCGTCAAATTTCCAATACAAATCTCCGGCAATCGCATAAACAATCGCCCGATTTTGCGCCAGCCTGAGAGAATCTGCTTCAGCCACGGCGCTGTCGAGCATCTCCAAAACCCGTTTTTCAAGCTCCTTCTGCGCCTTTTCCTTTTCCGTTTGAGATTCGGTAGGCGATGTCTGAGCGTAAAATGAGCTGGGGATGAAAAGAAGCAATACAAGGAAAATGGATAAAAGTTTGGTTTGCATAGGGTTCTCCTGAAAAAAGATTGGTAGCATTATGCACCACTTTTAGGAAAATTGAAATCCTTTTTTGGATTTTTTTACATTAAATTGAAAAAATTCTTTTTTTCTTTCTTCTATTTGATTCGAAGGTAATTTAATAAAATTCTGAAAAACTAAATATTTTTTCCTCTTCAAATTTGAGATTTGCGATTAAATAAGGAAAACTTTCCTTTATGCTTCGGCAAAAAATCGTCTTTTATCTTTTTCTTTTTCTCTGCCTCACGCCTTTTGTTTCGCCGCCGATTGCGCTTGCGCTTGGACTTTTAGCCGCATTCACAGTTGGAAATCCGTTTCCGAAACAGACAAGCAAAACTACCAAACTTCTTCTGCAAATTTCCGTCGTCGGTCTCGGCTTCGGAATGAATCTGACGGATGTTTATAAAGCCGGAAAAGAAGGCATTTTGTTCACCGTCGCTACGATTCTCGGCACGCTCGCGCTCGGTTTTTTTATCGGTAAATTTCTTGAAGTCAAAGAAAAAACTTCACATCTTGTTTCGACGGGAACAGCCATCTGCGGCGGAAGCGCGATTGCCGCGGTCGCGCCCGTGATTGACGCCGACAGCGAAGAGATTTCCGTTTCTCTCGGAACGATTTTCATCCTAAATTCGCTCGCGCTTTTTATTTTTCCAACCGTCGGACACGCGCTGGGTTTGACGCCGAATCAGTTCGGAATCTGGGCGGCAATCGCCATTCACGACACGAGTTCCGTCGTCGGCGCGGCGCAATCTTTCGGGACGGAAGCCCAACAAATTGCAACGACCGTAAAACTAACGCGGGCGCTTTGGATTGCGCCGGTCGCGTTTTTATTTCTCCTTCTCTATCGCGGGAAATCCGGCAGAATCGTTCTGCCCTGGTTTATTTTATTCTTCCTGCTGGCGACCGTTTTTCGAACTTACGCGCCGGGGATAATCCAGCCGAGCATTTACGAATCAATTGTTCTGTTGGCAAAAAAGGGCTTAACGGTTACACTCTTTCTTATCGGTTTGAGCCTTTCGCGTAAAACACTTAGAAATGTCGGTTTCAAGCCTTTAATTCAGGGCGTTTTGCTCTGGATTGTTATTTCCGTTGTTTCGTTGTGGGCGGTTTTAAGTTTGTTATGAAAAGTGAACAGGACGCAAAACAGGTAGTAAAAAAAGAACTCAAAGGCGTGGTCAGCCCGAAGCTCGTGCGAAATATCGCTTTTGTCGTGATTACCGCGTCTTTGGTGGTCTGCACCGTGCTGTGCATTTTGGCGATCTGGGAATTTACCAAAAGCGACGCCGTCTGGCGGGCAATTGCGACTTTTATAGTCGTGAGCATCGCAACCGCAATTTTTACCTTTGTAAACGAAAAGCTCGGCTAGAAACGAGAAATGAGAAAGTCTGAACTATCATTTGCTTCAAATACCAGCTTGAACAAGAAATAAAATTCCCCTCCTTTCAAAGGAGGGGTGCGCCTTCAGGCGCGGGGTGGTTTCTCCTGTTTAACAATAAGCCGGAAGTAAATAAATCTAATAAGATTAGTTTTAGATAAAGAGGCAAAGGAAAAACCGAAACCACCCCGTCCTTCCGGACACCCCTCCTTTCAAAGGAGGGGAATTTTATAAGCTCATTTTTTCAGGCAACTTAGTTTTACTTTTTACCTTTCTCTTTCCTCGTCTTATGCCTCTCAGTCAAGCGAATCGGCGTGGCAAAAAAATCGAATTCCTCACGCAGACGATTTTCGATATAGCGCAGATACGAAAAATGCAAACCGCCTTTTCCGCCCGAAGTAAATAAAATAAATTTCGGCGGTCGCACACTTCCCTGCGTTAAATATTGGACTTTAAGACGCGAAACACCGCCTTTGACCGGCGCGGGCGCTCCGCCGCCTTTCGGCTGCAAGATGTTGTTTTCAAAAAATTTATTGAGCTTCGAGGTCGGGACGCGCAAATTTCTGGCTTCATTGGCTTGAACAACCAGCGGCAGAATTTTTTGAACTCTCTGCCCGCTCAGAGCCGAAATCGTAATCACCGGCGCCCAATCCAAAAATTTTACATGGCGGCGCAATTCGCGTTCAAATTCAAGCGCGGTGTTGGTTTCCTTTTCCTGAATTAAATCCCATTTATTGACGACGATGATAATGCTGCATCCCGAATCAACCGCCGTTCCAGCAATTGTGGCATCGAGATGCG
>DATHTS010000568.1:0-2870 GCA_035462935.1 Pyrinomonadaceae bacterium | reverse complement strand
AAAAACGGGCAGGAACAGGAACGCATCGTCGGCGCGGTTTCGCGCGAGGCGATCTCGAAAGTGATTGAAAAATACGTTTAGGAATGTGAGAGATGAGATGTGAGAGGTGAGAACTAAGAATCGTCTGATTTTTTTTATTTCTCATTTCTCATCTCTCACATCTCACTTTAAGGATGAAAGCAATTGTTATCAGAGAATTCGGCACACCTGAAGTTATGAAACTTGAGGAAGTTTCCGACCTTGAGGCGAATGAAAATCAAATTCTGGTGCGCGTTAAGGCAGCCGGAGTAAATCCGGTTGACACATACATTCGCGCCGGGATTCACGCGCAAAGACCGAGCCTGCCTTACACGCCGGGAAAAGATGCGGCGGGAATTGTCGAAAAAATAGGGAAAAATATAACAAAATTCAAAACGGGTGAGAGAGTTTTGACAACGGGTTCACTTACGGGAACTTATGCCGAATTTTGTTTGTGCGAAGAAAATCAGTTGATTAAATTGCCCGAAAACGTTTCGTTTGAACAAGGGGCGGGCGTTTTTGTGCCTTACGCAACGAGCTATCGCGCCCTTTTTCAGAAAGCCGAAGCCAAACGCGGCGAAACGGTTTTAATACACGGCGCGTCAGGCGGAGTCGGAATCGCCTCGATTCAGTGGGCGAAAAATGCCGGTTTGAAAATTATCGGCACGGCGGGTTCGGAAGATGGAAGAAATCTTGTGAAGGAACAGGGCGCGGATTACGTTTTCGATCATTCAAAGGAAAATTACCTCGCGGAAATCAAGGAAGCTGCCGAGAATAAAGGCGTTAATATCATTTTGGAAATGCTTGCGAACGAAAATCTCGCTAAGGATTTTGAAGTTCTAGCAATGTTCGGACGAATTACGGTTATCGGCAATCGCGGCTCTTTGGAATTTAACCCGCGTTTGGCAATGGGTAAAGACGCGACTATTCGCGGTATGTCGCTTTTTAATGCGCCGCCTGAAGAAATGCGGGAAACTCACGAAGCGATTTACAAAGGTTTAAACGAAGGTTATCTCAATCCGATTGTCGGCAAAACATTTCCATTGGCAGACGCAGCGAAAGCACATCACGCGGTTATCGAAGAAAAAGCGTTCGGCAAGATTGTGCTGGAAGTTTAATGATCGCCGCAAAATCTCGCTTACATATTCTTTGTTATATTTCAATATTCAGTTTGTTTCAAATCCAAACACTTTTTTCCAAAAGTATATTTCAATTCAATAAAATCAATTAATTTAAAGTTGGCATAACTGTTGCTCTCTCTAATCCCAAATCAATGAATGTATGAATTGCATTCTAAAATTAAGGAGAAGAGGAGAAATTATGAACGCATTACAGTTATTAAAGGATGATCACAAAAAGGTTTCGCATTTATTCGGTAAAGTTAAGGCGACAAACGAAGTGAGCGAAATGCAGGATATTTTTGAAAAAATCAAAGAAGAACTCGAAGTGCATACGCACATCGAGGAAACCGTTTTTTACCCGAAGTTGCGGGAAGAAGAAGAGTTAAAAGACATAGTTCTGGAAGGCATTGAGGAACATCATCAGGCGAAAATGTTTCTGCGCGAGCTTTCAAATCTGAAAGATGACAGCGAAAAATTCGAGCCGAAGCTGAAAGTTTTGATGGAAGATATCGAACATCACGTTCAGGAAGAAGAAGGACAGATGTTTCCGAAGGTCGAGAAGGTTTTCGACGAAGCGACGCTGGCGGAACTAGGCAAGCAGCTTGAACAGGAAAAACAGAACTTCAAAAAACAGAACTCGGCAAGCGCCGGAAGATAAACAGTAAAATTATAAAGGTAAAAGGAGCTTAATTTCCTTTTACCTTTATCTTTATAAATTATATTAATTTTAGCTTACCCCTAATTATTTTCATTTCAAAGAATTTTTTATTAGACGGAATATATTCGTTTGCCGCAAAAATCCGCAAATATGAATAAAGCTGTTCATAAAATAAAAGAACGCGACAATGCTGAGGAGATTTTAGCGGAGCGTGAAAGACTGGCGGCATTGAGCTCGGATATAAGTAATGCACTTGTAAAAGTTACCGATATACAAGAATCTTTGCGTTATTGCTGCGAAGCGATAGTTAAACATCTCGACGCGGCATTTGCGCGTGTTTGGACGCTGAACCAGGAAGATAATATTCTCGAACTTCAGGCGAGCGCGGGAATTTACACTCATATTGACGGCGAGCACAGCCGCATACCGCTGGGAAAATTTAAAATAGGAAAAATTGCGGAAGAGCGGAAACCGCATCTGACAAATAAAGTAGTCGGTGATGCCAGCGTCGGTAATCAGGAATGGGCAAAGCGCGAAGGAATGAAGGCTTTTGCCGGCTATCCGCTAATTGTCGAGGAAAGGCTGATTGGAGTTATCGCTATGTTTTCCCGGCAGCCTTTGCCGGAAGCCACAATCGAGGCTTTAAGCGTGGTTGCCGACGGAATAGCTCTCGGAATAGAACATCACCAAATTATCGCGCAGCTTCGGGAGCAGACCGAAGTGGTTGAAACTATTAATCATATCGGACAGATGCTTTCGGCGGAACTCGACCAGCAAAAACTCGTCCAGGCGGTAACCGACGCCGCTACCGAACTGACCGGCGCGGAATTCGGCTCGTTTTTTTACAATGTTCTCAATGAAGAAGGGGCTTCTTATATGCTCTATACGTTATCGGGAGTTCCGCGCGAAGCGTTTTCAAATTTACCGATGCCGCGTGCCACCGATCTTTTCGGACCGACTTTTCGCGGCGATAAAACGATTCGTCTGGACAATGTAAAAAAGGATTCGCGTTACGGCAACAATCCGCCTTACAAAGGGATGCCGAAAGGACATCTTCCCGTAACCAGCTATTT
>DATHTS010000567.1:0-8494 GCA_035462935.1 Pyrinomonadaceae bacterium | reverse complement strand
TGAAATCCTGCGGTGTATAGCGAGCCAGAGCCGATTTGCTGAAATGCGGGTTTTGAGAGATAAAATTTTCCGGTTTGGTATAAATATTGGTAAAGTTACAGCGCCCGCCGCCGGAAATCAGAATCTTTCGCCCGACCTGCGCGTTATGTTCGATAACCAGAACGCGCCTGCCTCGTTTTCCCGCCTCAATCGCGCAAAACAAACCCGCCGCGCCGCCGCCGATGATGATTACATCGAAACTTTGCATCCTTCAAATTTAGCAAAAAAGAAATTTTCTAAAAACACAAGCAAAAAGAAACGCAGATACACATAAATTATAAAAATTATCTGTGTGTATCTGCGAAAATCTGCGGTTAAATTATTAAATTAACTTACGGCGCGTTGTCTTTGCTTTTGAGCAACCGGGAAAACGAGGCGGAAGGTTGTGCCGCTGCCGACTTCGCTGGCGACTTCGATGCTGCCGGAATGTTCCTGCACGATTCCATATGTAACCGCTAAGCCCAAGCCCGTGCCGCTGCCGACTCCTTTGGTGGTGAAAAACGGGTCGTAGATTTTGCTCAGGTTTTCCGGCTCGATGCCTTCGCCCGTATCAGCGACTTCAATAATTACCTGTTCATTATCGTAAGCCGTGTCGAGCGTAATCGTTCCGCCGCCGATCATCGCATCGCGGGCGTTGAGAATTAAATTGGTGAAAACCTGTTGAAGTTTCCCGGCGTTTCCGAAAATTTTCGGCGGAACTTCGGCGTAATTTTTAACGATTTCGACTTGCGATTTTCTGAGCTGCGGTTCGAGCAGTTGGAGCGTGTCGTCGAGCAGTTTGTTCAGATCAATTTCGATAAAATCGGTTGAATGTCCGGTGCGCGAAAAATTAAGCAAGTTGCCGACGATATTTGACGCGCGTTCGGTTTGCCGGTGCATTTTTTGCAGAAGCGCGTGTTTCGGATCGGTTTCGGGAACCATTCCGAGAAGCATCTGCGTGTAGCTCGAAACTCCGGTAAGAGGCGTGTTGACTTCGTGGGCGACGCCTGCCGCGAGCAAGCCGATGCTCGAAAGTTTCTCGCTTTGCTGGAGAGTTTCTTCGAGCTTGATGCGGGAAGTTACATTTTCCAGCACGATTATCGCGCCCGTCTGCTGGTCGGAAACCGTCCGAAGCGGCGCGACCGCCACATTCAGAATTAAAGGCTTGCCGTCGTAACTCGAAGTGTAAAGTTTATAAGCGTTGCGAACTTCCGTCAGATGCCAGCGCGATTTGCCGAGTATATTTTCCAGATTAACGGCAAAGGCTTCGTCAAAAACTTCTTCGACCGATTTGCCGACCGCTTCTTCGCGGTTCAAACCGAGCATTTGTTCAAAAGTCGTATTACAGCGGGTAATTTTGCCTGTTTCATCAACGGCAAGCAAACCAACATTGACCGATTCGACAATTGATTCGTTAAACTCTTTCAAAAGCGCGAGTTCCTGCGCGCGTGTTTCCTGTTCCTGATAAAGCAGGCTGTTTTCAATCGCCACAGCGACATAGCCGGAAACCGTCTGTAAAATATCCAAATCTTCCGACGAAAGAAGCGAGCCGTCTTTGGCGCGTCCTAAACCGATGACCGAGACCATTCTTCCGCGCACGACGCACGGCACGAAATAATGCAATTCCTGCGGTTTGATGTTGCGCCCGTCGGTAGTTTCAATATCCAGCAGGTCGAGTTCATCAGCGCGGACAACGCCTTTCAAGGCGGATTTTGTCCGAATCATCTGCCGGAAATCGTTCGGAATTTTATAGCCGTTCAGCCCGACGGATTTGGCGATTTTATAATCTGCTGACGATGCGTCGTCTTCCACAAAAACCGCAACTTTCTCGACATCGAGCACTTGCTGTAATCTCTCGGTCAAAGCATTGAGAAGCGGTTCGAGCGTGGTGGTTGCCGAAAGCGTTCTGCCAAAATCGAGCAATCCCTGCCGCATATCGTAACGCTCGCCGTAAAAAAAGCGGTCGGCGCGTTCCTGCAAAAAATTCTTGAGCGGTTCGCTGAGCATCACGATTGCCGCCATCGCCACAATCGCAATCAATGCGCGAAGCGTTATTTCAGTGTTCGAAAGATTGCTGCCGACCGCCAGATACACAAGCCCAAGCGCGACCGCGCCGATCATCATCGCAATTG
This sequence comes from Pyrinomonadaceae bacterium, assembly GCA_035462935.1. Taxonomy (GTDB): domain Bacteria; phylum Acidobacteriota; class Blastocatellia; order Pyrinomonadales; family Pyrinomonadaceae; genus DATHTS01. The sequence continues at coordinate 6,344 of DATHTS010000567.1, read as the reverse complement.
CCAGCGTCGTCATCGCATAAACGAGAGCGCGGCGCACAACCACGTCAACATCCATCAAACGATAACGCACGACCGAATGACCGAAACTTAAAGGAATCAGCGCGAGCGGCAGAGTCGTAATTGCCGCCGTCAAGCCGTCTTCGGAAAGCGAGGGAACAAAACGTTTGGCAATTTGAAAAACAATAATCGGGACAATGGCGGCGACTGTTCCCCAAACCGCCCACTTCAAACGCTGGCGCACGAGCGGCTGTTTATTCTTGAAAAATCGCCATAAAAGGAAGCTCGCTCCGGCTGAAATTCCCGCGATAAAATGATAAAGATTTGCGCGGTCGAGGAGGGCAATTACGTCGTATTTATCTATAAAACTGGCGATGCCCGCGACGATTGTTTCCTGCGGAATTACAATCGAATACAGGGAAAAGAAAAGAAGTCCCAGCGAAATCAGCGCGGCGGGAACATACAGGACGTAAGTTTTCCACGGCGGATTGTCGAAGATGTCGCTTCTAACCGGATAGCGAAGACAGAAATGCAGAAAAAGCGGGACGAAAAAGGCGAAAGCAATATCGTCTAAAAGACTGATTGCCAAATCGAAATCTTCACCAGTGCCGAGCGGTCTATAAACGTGAAAAATAAAAGCGGCTAAACAGATTGTAGAAAAATGCACGATAAACGGAGCGTGTCCGCCTTGCTTGAAAAGCACAAAAACGCCGACGCCGAGCCAGATGATACCGACAATCGTTAAGAAAATAATAGCCATCGTCCAGCGTGGCAGCGTGTCTATTTTTGTTAAATCGGCGTAATAAAAACTATTGTTGTAGGAATAAGAGGGGCGCTGAAAAAAGTAAGTTAATCTGCCGTCAACGCCTGCGGTTTCCAGATACATCTGCACGTCGGCGGGCGAGGTGATTTCATCAACCTGCTTTTCGTCAAGACCGATGCCGATAAGTTTGTCGCCGACGGAAATTCCGGCACGCGACGCAGCGAATCCGGGTTTAACATTTACGGCATAAATTCCATCAGCCTTTTGCACCCAAACCGCGCCGTCGGTCGGCGGCAGTTTATGATAAGCGCGTTGAGAAAGATTAAGGGCGCCGCCGACTATAAACAGCACGGCAGCTAAAAGCCAAATTAAACTCCAACTTGTCAGCAACTTACCTTTCATCGCTCAAGGCAAACTAAACCATCGGATTTATGAAGCAAGATTTGTTCCAATGCCCCTTTTGCTCTGATTTCCTTTAGTTTACGCGCTCAGAATCACCCAAGTTTAAATAAACTGCTAATCGAACCCCACTTTTATTCAATTTTTCGGCTTTTCATCCGAGATTTCGGAAATAAAAAAGCCCAAAATCAAACCGACTTTGGACTCTGGATTTTTAACGCTGGGCTAAACTTAGAACCTAACCGAAATTCCGCCGCGCAGCATTCGCCGCCCGGAATTTAGCCGCAGACTTCCTTCTTCGCCCTCAACGCCGGTGTTAAAATCAAATAAATTTCTCGCATCAACGACCGCCTCGGCACGAATCGGCAAGCCCAGAGTCGGCAGCGACTGCGTTACCAAAATGCTCAAGCTCGGGTCGTAAATCGCTAAACGCCCTTGAAACGGATCAATCGCAAAAACAGCGGCTTGCGGCGAAAAGCGGAAAATTGTTTTAACTTTCGTTCCCGTTCTAAGAGTAGCGTCGAACTGCCCGAAAAATGTCTGGAAGAAATCTTCTTCAAAAACATCCGCCGGATTGGAAATGCCTTCATTGGAAAGTTTCTGCCCGTTTCCGAAGGAATAACCCGCCGCAGTGCTGAACATTCCGTTCAAACGACGATTATAAACAACCCGGATGCCCTGCGCTCTGCCCTGTTGGTTAGCGACAAAATCGCCGAAGCCATCACCCGTCAAACTGTTCAGCGGAAGATTTATTAAACCGACGCCGCGGGCGCTGACAGCATCTAAAAAGACATTGGCTTCGACAGTTGATTTATTATCCAAAACGCGCTCGATGCCGAATTCGAGACGACTCGTTTTGTTCATCAAAGGCTTATCGTTTTCAACCGCAAAATCCTGCATCGCAACCGGCTCGCGGAAAAGCACCTGCGTGTCTTCGAGTTCGATTACGCGCTGCCAGGATTGTTTCTCGGTTTGGGTTGTGTAGGCTGAACGAAAGCGCGTTTTTGAATTGACATCAAACTGGAAACCGAGGCGCGGGCTTAACGAAAAATCATCGCCCGCGCCGATAAAGCGCGAATAGTCAAAACCGAAAACCAAAACGATTCCTTCGCGCACGCGCCATTCGTCAAGCGCCTGAAAAGAAACTTGTCCGAGCGATTCTTCCTGCCCGCTGATTTCGATGTTGCCGAATTTGGCGATTGCGCCGTTGATACGAATTTGATGTTTATCGTTGGGACGGAATTTCAAATTTGTCTCAAATCTGGTCGGAGCGTTTTCGCCCATGCCGGTTTGCCCGGCAAGAACGATTTCGGTGTTTTCATTGATTGGCAAAACCGTTGCGAAATTTACGCCTGTATAAGCGCCGTCTTCAGAGCTTGCAACGTAAGTTTCAACTACCGTCTGCCCTTTTCCCCTGAATTTTTCTTCTTCGTCAGCGATTTCGAGGCTTTCTTCAACATTTTCAGCCGTCGCATTTTCATCAACCGGTGGTTCGCCTTCCGTATTTTGATAAACCGAGCGGCGTGAGTGCGCTGATCGAATGCGCCATTTTGGATTGTCTCTATCAACGAGTTTCTCAGGCAGAGTATTCCCGCTTCCCGCAGGCTCCAGCTTAAACCTATAAACCAGTTCCGCCGAGTGATTAACTTCTACTTCGGAAAGCGTTATAGGATTATAACCCTGCGCGACTGCCAGAATTGTGTAAGTTCCAGGCATTACTTTCGCAAGAAAACTCCCGTCGGAAGCCGAGCGAACCTGCTTCAAAAGTTTCGATGTCCCGACATAAAAAACCGCCACGAAAGCGTCGGCAATCGGTTTGCCCGATGCGTCGCGCACAACGCCTTTAATCACGCCGAGCTTTCCGTTATTTTTGACGACTGCTTTAGCCTGCGTTTCCAAGACAAAACCGGAAGACACAAAAATAGCGGTCAGCGCAACCAAAAAAGGTTTTAATAATTTATCTTTTGAAAAAGAAAACATTCTTGACAAGCAGCCTCCAATCAAATCCCTCTATCAGGGAACGTCTATTTCGGAGTGCTAAAGTTTAAACGCAAAAAGCGTGCAGAGACAATTAGTCCACGCTTTGTATTTTCTTCCTAAAATGCAAATGTGTCAAGCACAGACACTTCATACAGTGTTGTGTGTGATGCGCCAAGCCAAAGGTTGGTTGTCGCAACCAACCCTCTAAACCTAATCTTCATCTGAATCCGGCTGCGAAACTTGACAAAGTTTCTTCAAAAGCTAGAATGAAGATTGCGCTTTTGAGAATGCGGAGACGTGGCTGAGCGGCTGAAAGCGGCGGTTTGCTAAATCGTTAAGGGTCAAAAGCCCTTCACAGGTTCGAATCCTGTCGTCTCCGCCATTTTGATTTCGGATTTGGGATTGCGGATTGTGGATTTGTTGTGAGCTGTCAAATGTTGTATTTGATGGCTTTTCGTGTTTTTGAGGTTTAGTTAATGTATATTCCGAAACTTTTTGCCGAAACGGATGAAGAAGCTTTGCTCGCGTTTATGCGCGAGTTTAATTTCGCCACACTCGTGACGGCGGAAAATGATTTTCCGACAGCGACGCATCTGCCTTTCATTATTGAAAAGCGCGGCGATAAAATTGTTCTGTCGGCGCATCTCGCTAAAGCCAATCTGCATTGGAAACAGTTTGAGAAAGACATTCTCGTGATTTTTCAAGAGCCGCACGCATACATTTCGCCTTCGCATTACACTGAAAAATTGAATGTGCCGACGTGGAATTACGTCGCCGTTCACGCTTACGGCAAAGCGAAAATTTTTGAAAGCGTCGAAGAAAATCTCGCGCTTTTGGAAAAAATGATTGTTGAATTCGATAAAAATTATTTTGAAAACCAGTGGCGCGAGATTCCCGACGAGTACAAAATCAGCAACGCCAAAGGGATTATTGCCTTTGAAATTGAAGTAACGAATTTGCAGGGCAAGAAAAAACTCAATCAAAATAAAGGTTTGCAGGATGCTGAAAATGTTATCGCGGCGTTTGATAAAAGCGGCAATCAAAACGAAAGACAGATTGCCCGTTTTATGAAAGAAGTTTATCAAAAATGATTAAATGCGAAATGATTTTTTGGGAGATGCTTCAAAATGCCTTCGGTTCTACAAAGAATCAGACAAAAGATTTTGCAAAAGCAGTTTGTCTTTTCATCTCACGCGATTGATGAAATGCTTGAAGACGAGATCAAACCTTTCGATGTTGACGAAGTAAAAAAATGTCTTCTTTCAGGCTCAATCAGAAAAAGAGAAATTGATATTAACGGCTCAAAATACACGATTTCAGGCAAAACTTCGGATGGTTGGTTATTAGAAGTTGTGGTAAGATTCAGAACGGACGGAAAATTGTTAATAATCACGAATTATATCGTTGAGTGATGGAAAGAAAATCTAATAATTGCGATTTATGCGACGGGCAAACCGAATGGCAAAGGGTAACATTTCGCTATCCTTTTCACAGGAAAGTTTACAATGTCAAAAACTTTCCTGCGGAAGTTTGCCAATCTTGTAACGAAAAATACTTTCACGGCGAGCATTTGGAAAAATTAGATCAGCAGATTTTGAAAAAAGACTCCGTTCAGGAATTGGAATTTATTTTTTAGAAAATTTTATTTAGCTGTTTTTTGAAGGCTTTTCCGAAACGGGAAAGTCTTTTTAATTATAATTTTTAGTTTATGTCAATACGAGTTAGATTTGCCCCAAGCCCGACAGGTTATTTGCACGTCGGCGCATCCCGATCCGCGCTTTACAATTATCTTTACGCGCGAAAAGTCGGCGGAAAATTTTTGCTGCGGATTGAAGACACCGACTTAGCGCGTTCGACCGAAGAATCAACCCGCTCGATTCTCGAAGGGCTTGAATGGCTCGGTTTGGATTACGACGAGGAAATCGTTTTCCAATCCGCCAACGCCGAAAAGCATCGCCAAACCGCTTACAAATTATTAGAAGAAGGCAAAGCCTACCGGGATTTTACGCCGAAAGAGGAAGTTTCCGATAAAAATATCAAGGAAGCGATTGCCGAACGCGCGCGCCAGCATCAAGGTGAGAAAATTATGCGCGATAATCCGTATCGGGATTTGTCGAGAGAAGAATCCGACGCGAGAGCGGAAAGCGGCGAGCCATTTGCGATTCGCTTGAAAGTTTCCGAAACCGGAAAGACGAATTTTGAAGACGCGGTTTATGGCTTGCAGGAACGCGATTACAGCGAAATCGAAGACCTCGTTTTGCTTCGCTCGGACGGTCATCCGCTTTATAATCTCGCGGTTGTCTGCGACGACATCGAAATGGGAATCACGCACGTCATTCGCGGGCAGGATCATTTGACCAATACGCACAAGCAGATTCTGATTTACGAAGCCCTCGGAAAACAGCCGCCGAAATTCGCGCACCTGCCTTTAATTTTAGCGCCGAACAAAGGAAAGCTTTCAAAACGCAAACACGGCGAAGTGGTGAGTTTAACAACTTACCGCGATGCCGGCTTTGTTCCCGCCGCTTTTCGTAATTTCCTCGCCCTTTTAGGTTGGTCGGCGGGCGAAGAGCGCGAGATTTATTCGCTGGAAGAACTCATCGAAAAATTCTCGCTCGAAGGCATTCATCGCTCAAACGCTGTCTTCAATTTTCACGAAAACGACCCGCGCCATTGGACGGACGACAAAGCCCTCTGGATGAACGCCGAATACATCCGCACGATGCCGCTCGAAGATTTGCTTCCGCTCGTCAAATCCGAATTAAAATCGGCAAAGCTCTGGCGCGAGGAATACGAGGATGAAGATAAAGAATGGTTTGAAGACACGATTAATCTGATTCGCCAGCGTTTTTTCACGCTCAAGGATTTTTCTTCGCAGGGACGCGCGTATTTTTCGGAAGATTACGATTTCGATCCGGCGGCAATTGATAAAAATCTAAAAAAACACCCCGATTTGCGCCAGTGGCTTTCCGAACTCGCCGAAAGATTTGAAACAGTGGAGGACTTTACGCACGATGAAATCGAAAAAGTCGTCAAGGAATTTACCGAAGAAAAAGGCACAAAACTCGGCGTGATTATGAACGGCGCGAGAGCCTTGCTGACCGGAGTGGCTGTCGGACCTTCGATGCTGGCGGTTTTTGAAACGCTTGGGAAGGAAAGATCAATTCGGCGACTGAAAAGCCAAATTGCTTGGAATATGTAAAAT
>DATHTS010000566.1:0-10932 GCA_035462935.1 Pyrinomonadaceae bacterium | reverse complement strand
CAACGATTGCAGTGCTCACCGATAGGCTGACGCTGTAGCCGAAATGGTCTCCTGCCGCGCCATCCGAAGCGGTTAACTTCTGTTGTTCTATCCATCCTAAAGACGATTGAGGGATGAAGATATAAGCCGAGCCTTGATCAGCTTTTGCGCCAATATCATCGCCGGGAGCTCCGATAATCGCCAATTCCTGTGTGCTGACTGTAAAGCTAACGCTGCTGCCGAAATGGTCGCCTGCCGCCCCATCCGAGGCAATTATTTTCCGACCCGAAGTCCAAGTCGAGCCAATACGCTGGTAAATATAAGCGGAGCCTTGGTCAATATTGTCTCCGACATCATCGCCGGGTGAGCCGACGATCACCCAATTGCCGAAAATCGCTACGCTGCTGCCGAAATAATCGTTTGGCGCGGCTTCCGAAGGAAAAGGGTTTAGTTGCGCTTGCTGCGTCCACCCTGACGATGAATGAACGAAAACATAAGCCGACCCCTGGTCGGTGTTTGCGCCGACATCATCCTTGTAAGCTCCGACGATTGCCGTATCGCCCGAAATCGCTACGCTGTAGCCGAAGTTATCGCCTGCCGCGCTGTCTTCGGCGACTTCTACTGATTCCTGCGTCCAGTTATTGCTGAGAAAGCGAAAAATATAACCCGGGCTAATAATAATACTACTGCCGGAAATGGCAACGCTGTTTCCGATATGGTCGTTGAATCTGCTATCAGACGCATTTAACCTTTGTTTCTGTGTCCACATTGCTCCCGAACGAACGAAAACGTAAGCGTAAGCCCAACCGTCAGATGGGTTTCCGATAATCACCGTGTCGCCGGAAATCGCCACGCTTCTGCCGAAATAACCGGCTGTCCAGCCTTCCGAAGCAATTAATTTCTGCTGCTCAGTCCATATCGCGCCGCTTCTGACAAAAACGTAAGCCGAACCCTGATCAAACTTGGTGCCGATATCATCCCTTTCAGCGCCGACGACAGCCGTGTCGCCGGAAATTGAAACGCCGCTGCCGAATTGGTCGTTTGCCGCGCCGTCCGAAGCGGTTAATTTCTGCTGCTGAGTCCAAGTCGTTCCTGAGCGGACAAAAACATAAACCGAACCTTGGTTAATATTGTCTCCGACATCATCATGAGTGGCGCTAACAATTATCGTGTCGCCGGAAATCGCCGCCCTCGCGCCAAAAAAGTCGCCAGCCGCGCCGTCCGAAGCGGTCAGTTTCTGCTGCTCAGTCCAGGTCGCGCCGCTTCTGACAAAAACATAAGCCGAGCCTTGATTTTGGTTTGTGCCGATGTCATCACTCCACGCGCCGACAATTACAGTGTTGCCGGAAATTGAAACGCTTATGCCGAATTGGTCGCCTGCCACCCCGTCAGAAGCAGTTAGTTTCTGCTGCTGAATCCAAGTCGTTCCTGAACGGACAAAAACATACGCCGATTCATTCCCGCCGATAATCACCGTTTCGCCGGAAATCGCCACACTATAGCCTGAGGGTGTTAATTTTGCCCATTCACCGACAGGATTTTCCGTCACCGAATTTTCTGTCTGCCCGCTTTCCTTGCGGGCGGATTTGACGGCTTTCATCAGGGAGTCGTATTGCCCGTTTTGTTTCAAGCTCTCTATTGCCTCCTCGCCGCGCAAGGTCGGCAGTTGCTGAGCAACGACGGTGAAATACGTGAAAATGATTATCGAAAGAGCGTAAATTAATCTTTTCATAGTTTTATTTAAGCGGTTACGGAAAACAAATGTATTGTTCCGGGAGTAAAATTATCGACAATTAAAACTTCTAATCACATTAAATTTCGACCGGATTTGCAATGCCGTTGATTGTTGGTGTGAATGAAGTATCATAAATCAATCATGGAGTAGAAACCGACTCGAAAGAAGAAAAAAACAAAGTAGAGACTCTGCAAACTTATAATTGTCATCTTAACCTCAAAAAAGATTTGAGTTTCGGAGTATACTACCACAATTGCCGTAAAACAGGAAAATATTTTTTGTTGAGGAAATTAGAAATTTAAAAATAAAAACACGAGCAGCTCGCTGATTTGCAAACTGTAAATAATTTTTGAGTATAAGAAAAAACAAAATCCGCGACTGAAAATTTCAGGCGCGGATTTTAATAAGTTAAATTAAATTCAAAACTTAATTCAAACTGAAAGTATCCGTCGGTTTGACGACCACTTCGCCGTCCTCAACTTCAACCACAAAGCGCGACGCCGTTTTCCAGGCGTTGGTAATCGGCAGTTTCACCATTTGGTCAATATGGCGTTTCAGAAAACGCGCGCCGTAAGCGGGACTAAAACCTTTTTCCGTCAAAAGGTCAATCGCCGTTTCCGTCACTTCGACAAATTTGCCCTGACGTTCCATCTGTTTCTTCAGCTTATTCAGGTAAATTCGGGCAATTTCCCGAACCTCGTCCATCGTCAGGGGCGAAAAGATGATAATCTCATCAATCCGGTTTCTAAATTCAGGCGTGAAACGCTGTTCGGCGGCTTTCATCACCTCGCCTTTGATTTGCTTGACTTCGCCGAGCGATTTTCTGCCGAAGCCGAGCGGTTTTTCGTATTTTTTGAAATTTTCCGAACCGAGGTTCGAAGTCATAATGATAATCGCGTCGGAAAGATAAACCTTCTTGCCGCGCCCGTCGGTCATCCAGCCCTCGTCAAAACCTTGCAGGAAAAGATTCATCAAATAAGGCGAAGCCTTTTCGACCTCATCGAGAAGCAAAACGGTGTATGGATTTTCCCTAAGCTGCTCGGTCAAAATACCGCCGCGTTCCGATCCGACGATGCCGCGCGGCATACCGATAAGTTTTTCGATGCCGACAGTTCCCTCGCCGTATTCGCTCATATCAATCCGAACCATCTTTTGCTCGTCGCCGAACATAAATTCGGCAACCGCTTTCGCCAATTCGGTTTTGCCAACGCCGGTCGGACCTAAGAAAAGCAAAACGCCGTCCGGTTTGTAATGACTTTCTTTAAGCGGACCCTTGTTCAAACGCAGTCTTTCGGCAACCGCCCGAACCGCATCCTTCTGTCCGATTACGCGCTTTCCGAGGTCTTTTTCCATAGCGGAAAAACGGTCGGAAGTGTCGCGGTAAATCATATCCTTCGGAATACGCGATTCCTGCGAAATAACCTCAATGATGTGTTCGGGACGAACAACCAGCGAAGCCGGTTCGTTGATTTCAACCTTAACGGAAGCTGTATCGAGCCAGCCGATTGCTTTGTCGGGCAAATGCAGATTGCGAATGTATTTCGGTGACATTTCCAGAGCCATATTGATGGCTTCGTCGGAAATTGTTACCGAGTAATTCTTCTCTAAACGCGAACGCAATCCGTAAAGAATCTCTCTTGTTTCGTCAATCGTGGGTTCGTCAACTTTGACAAGGCGGAAACGCCGCGCCAGCGCTTCGTCCTCGCCGATATACTCTTTATATTCGGTCAATGTCGTCGCGCCGACAATTCTCAGTTCGCCGCGAGCCAGAGCCGATTTAAACATATTCGCCGCGTCCGAAGACGTTCCCAAAGCCGCGCCCGCGCCGATAATCGTGTGCGCTTCGTCAATAAAGAGAATGATGTTGTCTTTTTCTTTGACCTCATCAATAATTCCCTTGATGCGTTCCTCGAACATTCCTCGGAGCATCGTTCCGGCGACCAGTCCGCCCATCTGCAACTGCACAATGTGCGAATCGCGCAGGCGAAGCGGAACTTTTTCCGGTTCGAGTTCAATCATTCGCGCCAGACCTTCGACGACGGCGGTTTTACCGACGCCCGGTTCGCCGACGAGCATCGGCGAATTCGACCTCTCGCGGTGCGAGAGAATTTCGATCATCTGACGAATTTCCTTCTCGCGTCCGATGGTCGGCGGCAGTTTGTCCTGACGCGCCAGTTTATTTAAAGACACGCCGAAATGTTTTAGAAAAGAAGGCAATTCATATTTCTTGCGAACCCTCTCTTCTTCTTTTTCACGTTTGCGGATTCGAGTCCGCGCCGTTTGCGCCACCTCTTCGGGCGGCACGCCTAAATTCCTTAAAACTTCATTAAGCAGTGAGCGTTCATCACTCGACAGCACATAAAAAATATCGCTGGCTTCAATTACGCGGCGACCTTGCGACCGCGCCCGATCCATCGAACGCTTAAAGAGTTCGGTAGTTTCAGGGGCGATGCGAAAACCTTTGCCGGTATGCTGCCTGCCGTTTTCAATCCGCTTTTCAATCAGCATCTTGACCGTTCGCGGGTCAATCGCCAGATCGCGCATTGTTTCATTAAACAGTTCGGCTTCTTCGGTGGTAATCGCGTTTAGAATATGACCGATGGTAATGAAATTTTGGTCTCGCCGTCTGGATTCATCCAGCGCGTATTGAAAAATACGCTGTCCGCTTTCGCTAAATTTATCTTTGTAAGCATCAATATCTGCCATAAAAATCCTCTTTTATTAAAATCCAATTCTATGATGCCGAGCGACAGACTTATTCTGCCCTTAAATATCATAACATTTTGAAAACATTTGAGGAAAGAAAAAGGTGAACGGAAAGATACACTTTCCATTTCACCCTTTTAAATTTTTGTTCTCTTTAGTAATCAAAATCCCCGCCGCCCGGCATCGGCATTGCCGATTTCTTTTCGGGCGCGTCCGTCATAGCCGCATCCGTCGTCAGCATCAAGCCGGCAATCGAAGCCGCATTTTGCAAAGCCGTGCGCACGACTTTTGCCGGATCAATGATGCCGGCTTCCATCAAATCTTCAAATTTTCCGGTCGCCGCGTTGAAGCCGAAATTGCCGTCATCGGAAAGAACTCTTTCAATGACGACCGCGCCTTCAATACCCGCATTCTGCGCGATTCTTCGCAAAGGCTCCAGCATTGCCTTTTGCACGATTTTCACGCCGGTCAAAACGTCCAAATCATCAGATTCGATTTCGTCTAACGCTTTCGCCGCTCTTAAAAGAGCAACGCCGCCGCCGACCACAGTGCCTTCTTGCGAAGCGGCTTTCGTCGCGTTCAGAGCATCTTCGATACGCGCTTTCTTTTCTTTGAGTTCGGTCTCGGTTGCCGCTCCGACGCGCACGACAGCCACGCCGCCCGCGAGTTTCGCCAAGCGTTCCTGTAATTTTTCGCGGTCGTAATCCGAATCGGTTTCCTCGATTTGTTTTCTGATGAGCTGAATACGCGCTTCAATCTGGCTCGCTTCGCCCGCGCCTTCGACAATCGTCGTATCGTCTTTATCAACTACGACGCGCTTTGCCGTTCCTAAATCTTCGATTGTAATGTCTTCAAGCTTAATCCCGATGTCTTCGGTAATTAGTCGCCCGCCGGTCAAAACGGCAATGTCTTCGAGCATCGCTTTGCGGCGGTCGCCGAAAGCCGGAGCTTTTACGGCGCAAACCTTTATCGTGCCGCGCAGTTTGTTGACGACCAGCGTCGCCAGGGCGTCGCCTTCGACATCTTCGGCGATAATCAAAAGGCTTCTGCCCTGCCCGGAAACCTGTTCCAAAACCGGCAGAAGCTCGCGCATCGAAGCGATTTTCTTTTCGTAAATCAAGATAAACGGCTCTTCTAAAACCGTTTCCATTTTATCCGCATTCGTAGCAAAATAAGCTGAAAGATAACCTCTGTCGAACTGCATTCCCTCGACCAAATCGAGTTCCGTCTGCATCGTATTCGATTCTTCCACCGTAACCACGCCGTCTTTACCAACCTGTTCCATCGCGGCGGCAATTAACTCGCCGATTTTCCGGTCGTTATTCGCCGAAACCGAAGCGACGTTTGTAAGCTCTTCCTTGCCTTCGACGGTTTTCGACATCGCTTTGATTTCTTCAACCGCTCTATCGGCAGCAAGCTGAATCCCGCGTTGCAAAGCCATCGGATTCGCGCCTGCCGTAACATTTTTCACGCCTTCACGGAAAATCGCCTGCGCCAAAACCGTCGCGGTTGTCGTTCCGTCGCCCGCAATGTCATTCGTTTTCGTAGCGACTTCCTTCACCATCTGCGCGCCCATATTTTCGTAGCTGTCGGGCAGTTCGATTTCTTTCGCAACGGTCACGCCGTCCTTCGTAATTAAAGGCGAACCGAAAGCGCGTCCTAAAATGACATTTCTGCCTTTCGGTCCCAAAGTTACGCCCACGGCATTTGCCAGAACATCAACGCCTTTGAGCATTGCTTTTCTCGCCTCTTCTCTAAATTTCAATTCTTTAGCTGGCATTTTTTATAAATTTCTCCTAATAAATTTTTGATAAATCCAATTTGTGATTTCAAAAAATTTCTATACAACACAACCGCATCCGCATTCAAATTTAATCTTAGTTGGTGACTTCAAACGCCGAATTCCATCCTGTCTAAAATGTAAAACTTCCTCTGTGTACGGATTAAAAACAACGACATCTTTCACACCGTTTGTCAGATAAATCGGCGGAGAAATTTCCAAATCTTTCGCTTCGTAACCTTTGCTGATAACTTCGACAACGGCTTCGGGAACTTGCTTGATAGCTTCTTCCTCCTCTTCCGGTTCTCGACAGAAAACTGAAATATCGGGACGTTTTAGCGATCCGTCAGGAAATTGGACATAAACGTCGGCTACATCAATACAGGCGCAATCAGTCTCTTCATCGGTTGGTTTTTTGAAAGACGCTCGAATACGGTCAATTTCTTTTTGGTGTTTATAAACAGGCGAAGCTTCCCAGATTTTCAATTTTCCGGCAATTTCCAGCTTAATGCCGAGTTCTTCGGCGCTCAAAAATTGTGGATTCATATTCTACACCTCGCCAATTTCAAATTCTTCTCCAGATTCGATTTCAAACTCCACACGGTCGTAAATTTCCCGCAAACTCAATTCGCAATCCAATGTCTCGATTTTTATCGTTTCATCCAATTCGCTGTAACTGCGGTAAAGCCAATTTCCGTCAGCCTGTTTCATAAAATGCTCGACAAAAGCCTTATCCTGCGAAATCAGAAAATAATCGGTCAAAGTCGGATTTCCCAAACGATATTTTTGAAACTTGGTCGTTCGGTCGTAAGTTTCGGTCGAAGGTGAAAGCACCTCGAAAATCGCCTGCGGATTTATAAGAACATCTTTTTTCGTATCATGAAATTGAGGTTCGCCGCAGACAACCGTCAAATCAGGATAGGCGAAAAGGCTTGCGCTTGAAGTGCGGACTTTCATATTCGGCGATAACGCTTCGCAAGGTTTACCTTTCAATCTATTTCCAACTTCTCGCATTAGATTCGCACAAACCCGGCTATGTGAAAGGCTTTCGCCCGCCATCGCGTAAATCTCGCCGTCGAAAAATTCGTGGCGCGTTTCAGCTTCACGCTCAAACGCAAGATAATCTTCCGGCGTGTAAAGAGCTTCGGATTTTACTTTCGCCAACCCCATACGTTTTATTCACCAGCCGATTGCGCCATTGCGCGTCCGACCTGCACGCGGGACGGGCGCAGAAGACGGTCGCCGAAACGATAGCCGCGCGAGTATTCGGCGGTGATTTTGCCATCCCGTTCCGCCGATTCGACCGGAATCATATCAACCGCTTCGTGAATCTCGGGATTAAAATCCGCGCCGACCGCTTGAATCGGTTCGACGCCGACGCTCATCAAAGCCTGTTCAAAGCTCCGCGCCGTCCCTTTCACGCCGTCGAGCAAATGCTCAAACGAAGCGTCGGTTTCGCTCGCCTTAATCGCTAAATTCAGATTGTCCAGAACCGGAAGAAGCGTCTCGAGAAAATTAAACTGCCCCTGCTTGGCGCGGTCTTCCAATGTTTTCCGCATCCGTTCGCGCATTTCCTGCGTTTCGCGCTCAAGCCCGGTTTTCGCTTCATCAAAACGCTTCTGCACCTGCTGGAGTTTGCTTTCCGCCGTTTCGTAACGTATCCGCGCTTCTTTCAGCTCGTTTTCTAAACGGCTAACTTCAGGCGATTTTGTTTTTTCACTTTCCTGTCCCGAACTCGTTTCCTTAACTCGCTCGCCTTCGCTGTTAAAACGGCGTCTGTCGTTGAAAGGAATCTCGTTTCCTTCTTCCTCGTTTACAAATTCTTCGTTGTTAAAATCTTGCTCATTCATCTTTTTTCTCTTAAACCAGCTCATAAATTTGATAAATTATCTGCTGAAAATTAGTCTAACAAACATTTATCACAAATAGAATTTACAGTGACAAATAGGATAGACAGGACGAAACGGAAAATCATAATCCTGTTCATCCTGTCTATCTTTGTTTAAATATTTATGCCGAAGCCGAAGCCGTTTCCGGCGTGAATTTCATCTCGCCGTCGTCGGCTGAAAGGCGAATTCTCTGACCGCTTCCGATTTCCCCGTTCAGAAGTTTTATCGCCAGCGGATTTTGAATCAACGTCTGAATCGCGCGTTTCAAGGGTCTCGCGCCGAAAGTCGGGTCGTAACCTTCTTTGACCAGCAATTCTTTCGCCGAATCGTCCAGAACAATTTCGATACCTCTTTCTTCCAGATTTTTACGCAGTCGTTCAAGCTGAACATCAATAATCTGCGCGATTTGCTCGCGCGTGAGCTGCGTGAAGACGACTATATCGTCAATCCGGTTTAAGAATTCCGGTTTGAAATATTCGCGCAAAATCTGGGTAACGGCTACCTGCACTTGAGCTTGATCGTCGCCGACCGCCATAATCTCGCGCGAGCCGAGATTCGAGGTCATAATCAAAACCGTGTTTTTAAAATCCACCACGCGACCTTTGGAATCGGTCAAACGCCCGTCGTCGAGAATCTGCAAAAGAACGTTGAAAACATCCGGGTGCGCTTTTTCAATTTCGTCAAACAGGACAACCGAATAAGGACGACGACGCACGGCTTCGGTCAACTGCCCGCCTTCGTCGTAGCCGACGTATCCCGGCGGCGCTCCAATCATTCTGGCAACCGCGTGTTTTTCCATATATTCCGACATATCGAGCCGCACCATCGCGCGTTCGTCGTCGAACATAAATTCCGCTAACGCTTTGGCGGTTTCCGTTTTACCAACGCCGGTCGGACCTAAAAAGATAAAAGAACCGATTGGGCGATTCGGGTCTTGAAGACCGGCGCGGGCGCGGCGTACCGCATTGGCAACAGCTTCGAGCGCTTCGTCCTGCCCGATAACGCGCTTCCGTAAATTCTGCTCCATCGAAACGAGTTTCTGCATCTCGCCTTCGAGCATCTTTGAAACCGGAACTCCCGTCCATTTTGCTACAACTTCCGCCACATCTTCCTCGTCAACTTCCTCTTTCAGAAAAACGCCTTCCTTCTGCAAGTCGGCAAGCCGCGCCTGTTCTTCCGTAAGCAGTTTTTCTAGTTCGGGAATGCGCCCGTATTGGAGCTCGGCGGCTTTATTTAAATCGCCTCTTTGACGCGCCTGTTCGAGTTCGAGCTTCGCTTGTTCGAGCTGCTCCTTCGCCGTGCGCATCTTCTCGATTTCTTCTTTTTCCGACTGCCATTTCGCCTTCATCCCGCCGGATTTTTCTTTCAAATCGGCAATTCGCCGCTCAATATCGGCAAGACGTTCCTTCGCCTTTTCGTCGGTTTCGCGCTGCAAAGCCTGCCGCTCGATTTCCAATTGCAAAATCTCGCGCTCCAAAATATCAATTTCCTGCGGCAGGCTGTCAATCTCGATCCGCAGACGCGAAGCCGCTTCGTCAATCAGGTCAATCGCTTTGTCGGGCAAAAATCTGTCCGTGATGTAGCGATTTGAAAGCGTTGACGCCGCGACAATCGCCGAATCCCTGATGCGAACGCCGTGATGAACTTCATAACGTTCCTTAAGCCCTCGCAAAATCGCAATCGTGTCTTCAACATTCGGCTCACCGACGTAAACCTGTTGGAAACGCCGCTCTAACGCTTTATCTTTCTCAATATATTTTTGAA
Source organism: Pyrinomonadaceae bacterium (assembly GCA_035462935.1). Classification (GTDB taxonomy): domain Bacteria; phylum Acidobacteriota; class Blastocatellia; order Pyrinomonadales; family Pyrinomonadaceae; genus DATHTS01. The sequence goes on along the minus strand of DATHTS010000566.1, from coordinate 1,079 downwards.
ATTCGTTGAGCGTCGTCGCCCCGACACAGCGGAGAGTGCCGCGTGCGAGCGCAGGTTTGAGCATATTTGAAGCGTCAATCGCGCCTTCCGATGCGCCCGCGCCGACCAGCGTATGAAGCTCGTCAATAAACAGAATTATCTGCCCATCGCTCTTTTCAATTTCTTTTAAAACAGCTTTCAGACGGTCTTCAAATTCACCGCGATATTTTGCTCCGGCGAGCATCGCGCCCAAATCCAACCCTACAAGTTTTTTGTTTTTAATCGTTTCCGGCACATCGCCCGAAACGATTCGCTGCGCCAAGCCCTCAACAATCGCCGTTTTACCGACGCCCGGCTCACCGATTAAAACCGGATTGTTTTTTGTCCGACGCGACAAAACCTGAATCGTGCGCCGAATCTCGTCGTCTCGCCCGATTACCGGGTCGAGCTTTCCCTTCCGCGCTCTTTCGGTCAAATCTACCGCATATTTTTCCAATGCCTGAAAATTCTCTTCGGCATTCGGGTCGGTAATGCGCGTTCCGCCACGCATATCGGTTACGACTTTTTCAACATCTTCTTTAGTAATGCCGTTTGAGCGCAGGATTCTGCCGGCGTCGCCGTCTTTTTCATCTGCAATCGCCAGCAAAAGATGCTCGGTCGAAATATATTCGTCCTGCATCTTTTCCGCTTCTTTCTGCGCGTTTTGGAAAATGGTATTTGTCCGCGAGGAAAAATACTGCTGACCGCCCGAAACCTTCGGAAATTTTGCGATTGCCGCCTGCACGTCCGTTAAAATCGCGCCTGCGTTCGCGCCAACTTTTCCTAAAATCGGGCGCAGAGTTCCTTCTTTCTGTTCGAGCATTGAAGCCAGCAGGTGTTCGGGTTCGACCTGCTGATTTTGATTTTTCTCGGCAATCCCGATTGCTTCCTGCACGGCTTCCTGCCCGCGAATTGTAAATCTTTCAAATCTCATTTTTATAAAAAATTAACAGGGATTTCAGAGATAAACAGGGATTTCAGGAGTTTTCTCAAATCCATCCCTGCCAATCCTGTAATCCCTGTTAATTAAAATTAAGCATTAGCTGCTTCGCTTTTAGCGT
>DATHTS010000565.1:0-2134 GCA_035462935.1 Pyrinomonadaceae bacterium | reverse complement strand
AAAACTGTAGACGTAACCTTCCTAAATTTAGTAAAATAGCTCCAGTGCAGCCTCTCTGCATTTTTTTCTAAAATCTTTCAAATTAGGGCTCCTACCTGCTTTTTCATCAATTTTTTTTCCTTCATAAAGGTAAATCAATGGACTCAAACACCGGATTAGCAATACAATTTGCAGGTATTTTTCTCGTCACACTTCTCTCGCTTTTTCTGCAAAAATCCCTGAAAAGTATCGCGCTCAAATATTGGGGTTGGGCGTGGCTGTGCCTTTCGCTGTCGCTGCTCAGCTTGATGATCGCTTTTAATTATCCCGGATACGGCAAGATTTTTTATTGTTTTTACCTGTTCGGCGAATACGCTACCGGCTATCTTTTAATTGCCGGCTGCCGCAATTATGCCTCGAATATAAAGCTCACCTGGAAAAATTGCTGGTTGGCGATTCCGGCGGCAGTGATTGCCTTCAGTTTGCCTTTTTTGAGTTCTGATTTGAACGAATACTTTTATATACACTCCTTTATCCTCGCTTCTTTTTTCGGAATGGCTTATCTTGCGCTGAGACCCGCAAAAAAATTACAGCGCAGCAGTTTGGGCTGGCGAATTTTACGCATCGCGCTGGCGCTTTTAGCGCTCAGCTTTCTTCATTATTCGCTTATTTTCGCAATGCGCGATATGAATTTCGACCTGATGCTTCCGGCAGGTTATTTAACATATAACTCGGTAATTGATCTGGTTCTCGAAATTCTGCTCGGCTTCGGAATGATAATTATTTTGCTCGAACGGGTGCGCGGCGAAGTCGAAGAAGCCAATCAAAAACTAAAAGACGCGCATGAAAAGCTCGAACAGATAGCACAGGTTGACCCGCTCACAACCGCCTTTAATCGTCACGCTTTTTACGGATTTTTGAGAGAACGCGAAAACACAATTTCCGGGTGTGTAGCCGTTTTCGATATTGATAATCTGAAACCGATAAACGACCGCTACGGGCATTACGCGGGCGATATGGCGATTCGCGCCGTTGTCGGGGCAATTCGCAGTATAATCCGCGCGGAAGACTTGCTTTTCCGATGGGGCGGCGATGAGTTTTTCGCAATTTTTATCAGTATGGACGCGGAAATGGCGCGCGAGCGAATGAAGGAATTGGATTTTTTATTAACCAACATCCGAATCCCCGAAGTGGAAGAGGAAATAACTGTCGGAGTTTCCGCCGGATTCGCCAATTTTTCGGGCAATGAAGAGTTGGAAAAAGCCATCAAAACCGCCGACGAGGCAATGTATCAGGCTAAACAAAAACGCAGAAGCGAAACTATAAAATCCGTGCTTTTTCCTCAGCCGCAGCAGTCGAGCGAATTTAATCTAACAGTCTAAAGAAATCGGCGGAAAGTAGATTTTCTCCGCCGAATCTTTCACATCACTAAAGATTTTCCTTAAAATGCCGAATCACTTTTGCCCAAGCGTCCCGCGCCGCTGTTTCATCGTAAACTTCGGGTCGAGTGTTATTAAAAAAAGCGTGGTCGGCTTCGTATTTGACCGACTCCAAAGGTAAATTATGTTTTTCCGCCGCTTCTTCCAATCCGGCGACTTTTTCCGGCGAAATCCAGGCGTCTTTTGTGCCGGAAATAAAAATGGTCGGCGCGGTCAGTTTTCGCAAAACATCTTCTTCGGGAATATCGCCGTAAAACGGAGCCGCCGCGCTGATGCCCTCAAGCTCGCAGGCGGCGCGAAGCGCGAAAGTTCCGCCCATACAATAGCCCGTAATTCCGAAGCGCGAAATATTATACTGCCCGCGCGCCTTTTCCATCGCGTTTTTTATCGTATCCAAACCGTCCTCGATTTCGAGCGCATGCATCATTTTCGACGCTTCATCGGGATTCGTTGCAATTTTCCCGCGATAAAGGTCGGGCGCGATACAAATAAAACCTTCGTCGGCGTAACGCCCGGCAATATCTTTGATGTGGTCATTCAAGCCCCACCATTCCTGAATTAAAACGACGGCTTTGGTGTTTTCATCCGTCGTATCCGGCATTGTTATATATGCGGTAGATTCACCGTTGGCGGTGTTGAAAGATAAAGTTTCAGTTTTCATTTACGATTAAAAGCCTCCTGTAAAATTGATTTTTTTCGATTATAAATGATGCGGC
>DATHTS010000564.1:0-1619 GCA_035462935.1 Pyrinomonadaceae bacterium | reverse complement strand
GTTTCAGTTCTTTAATAATTTTGTGATCCGGCGCGCGCTGTCGTTCTTTAACGGTCGGCTTTCCTTCCTCAGTATGCGCGTTTGCGGGTTGAAATCTAATTTCAAGCCAGCCGTCGCCTTTGAGCGGCACGACGTCTCCCGAACCGCAGGCGCGGACGGGCTTGTCAATATATTCGATGTGATAACCGGGAAGTTCCGCGCCTTCGAATTCAAACACCACGCGGTCATAATTTCCGTGTTCCGCGCTTCTGACTTCCTTCAAAACCGCCACGCCTTTTACGTCTTTCTTTTTATCAACTATTCCCGCCGTGCCTTCAAAATCCGCCGTATCTTTGATGTCCTGGTCGGCACTCGCATTTTTGCTGTTGTTTGTATTTTTTAGATTATTTGCATTGGCAGAAATATTGTTGGCAAGATTTTGATTGTCTTGACTGTTTACGGTTTTATTCAAATTAACCGAAATATTCTCCGCCGTTCTGTTTTCGCAAGCCGCAAACAAAAAACCGAAAATTATTATTAAAAACGCGCAGTTTTTTATTTTCATAAAATTGATTTTATCTTAATATAGCTTGAGTTTGCATTGTTCGATTTTCAACTCGGAAAATTTCGATTTTAATTAAGCCCGCGCCGGGCTATTGATGAAATATGTCATACGCGCATCTGATTTTCGGCATCGTCGTTTTTGTCGTCTTTCTGGTAACGGGGAGATTTATGCGTCTGGATTTTCCCGACAAGGAAATTATTCCGCCGGAACTGCGAATGCTTATGCGCTCTCGGCATATTTATATTTTATTTTCCAGCTTGATTCATATTCTTCTCGGTCTTTACCTGCAAATTCAGCCGCAGATTTGGAGGAAAATTTTACAGATTATCGGCTCGATATTTTTATTTTCGGGAAGCGTTTGGCTCGTCTGGGCGTTTGTGTTTGAAACTTATACCGTAAAACAATTTTCCGACGCCAGCCGTTACGGTTTGTATTTTACGCTGGCGGGCGCTGTTTTTCATTTGTTGAGCCAAATTCAGGAAAAAAGAATATAGCGCAGATTCATAGAAGGAGGTTCGCCGGAGTTTCACATAAAAACCGGATTATTTTATTTAACGTCTGTTTTCGGCGGATATTTCGGCGAAATAGTTGATAGTTGAAAGTGTATAATTGATAGTTCGGATTGGGTAGTTTAACCGAATAGAAGTTTGAAAAACTCGCGCGTTTTTTCATAAATCTCCGCGTCCTCCGAAGCGCGCGAACCGGCGATATTTAAAGTTTCACATTCAATTTCATTAAGCCATTCGCTTGTTTTTTCAACCGCCTGTTCCAGCGTCAAAACGGAAAAATCAATATGCAGAAACGGTTTCCGATATTTTACGGCAAATTCTTCGGTTAATTTTGAACCGCCGACAAGTTCGCCGTGCGAGAGAATCAAAGTCGCATCCGAATTTTTCACGTTGAGTTCGGTTCTTTCCGAGTAATCTTCCGTTTCGGTTTCAATCAGATTCGGATATTTCGCGGGAATTTCGCCGTCTTCGGCAAGCCTGTTTTTCGGCACGAAGCCGCCGATTTCAATTTTGTTTTCCGGCGCGAAATCAAAAGCCGCGCGATCAACGCCGGTCTGACCTCCGGA
>DATHTS010000563.1:0-2778 GCA_035462935.1 Pyrinomonadaceae bacterium | reverse complement strand
ATTGAAAACTAAACCGATTAAAAATAATGTCAGGATTTTTTTATTCATAAGTTCTCCTGCAAATTTTATTTATCTTCTCCCAAAGCTTCGATTTTTATGCCCGATTTCGTTTCAAAGGTCGGCATAAAAAGTTTCCGAGTGCTTTTGCTGAGTTTCAAAACGGCATAATCATTTTCTGTTCTGATTGTCAGCCAATGACGGCGATGTTTTGTAAATCCGACGGGAATCGCAATCAGCAAAAGCGGCGGAAAAACAAGCGAAGCCGCGCCCAGTCCGAGCCCGGTTTTCCAGCGCGGATTCTTTGAGTATGAATATTCCGCCGCTTTGATGTCCGAATAATTAAAAGTTTTTTTAAGTGAACTGTTTTTCGCTTCGATCTCCATCAAATTTTCCTTGAATGTAACAACAACCGACTTTTCGCTTGTTTCGTTGCCGTTCGGAACAAGCATCTCAACTTTGGCGAAACTAGGATTGCTCTGAGCAAAAACGATTCCGCCGGAATTTAATAGAAAAACGATAATTAGTAAAAAAGAAATTCTTTTCATAATATTTAATAAGAATTTTATAAGCGCGGATTTATTTGGTGTTTGGTGATTGTTACACTTTTTAAACTGTCACAATCAGTTTTTGAGAATATTTTCAAAAGATGAGCGGATGTTAATGCGATGAAAGGTTAATTTTTCGAGCAAATTACTGGCGGAATTGAGATTCATGCGTTCGGAAATAATCTGCAAAGCCGGGCGGTTTGCAAGCGGCAGGCGCGTCGAACGCCCGATTGTCAGGCGCAAATTGTGGTCTAGCTCGCTTAAAAATTCGTAGCCTTCGGAAAAGGCTTGGAAATCCTCCGCCGATAACGAATCGTTTTCGCGCAGTTTCCTGAGCATAAAAGCTGTCGAGCGATTTTCCGTATCGTCCGGCAAGTTGTCACGCAGCTGCAAAAAGCGCATTGCAAAATAAATGTCGAGCAAGCCGCCTTCGCCGAATTTGATGTCAATTTCTTTACCCTTTCGCGTGCCGGATTTTTCTTCTTCGAGCCGCACGCGCACGCGAAGAGTTTCATTTTTTAATTCTTCGGCATCAACCTGTAGAGCATTTTCGTGAATAATTTTCCGCGCTTCGCTTTCTACAAAATCCGCTAATTCCGAATCCCCAGCCGCGCCGCGCAGTTTGATATATGCCAGCAATTCCCAAATCGCCGCCCGCGTTTCGAGATAATCGAAAAAAGCGGTTTTGCCGATGCTCGTCGCGCCGTTTTTTCCGTCCGGGCGCAGGCGCAAATCCACGCGGTAAAGATGCCCGTCGCGCGTCATTGCCGAAAGCGCGGTAACGAAAATCTCGACAGCGCGGCTGTAAAATTCGGCGTGTGTTAAATCTTCAACCGGAACGGCGCTTTCATCGTCATAAACCAAAACCAAGTCCAAATCCGACCCGTAATCCATTCCGCCGCCGCCGAGCTTTCCGAGTCCGAGAACGCATAAAGGCATAAGAAAATCGCGGTTCGTTATTTTCTTAAAATTTCGCGCCGATTCTTTTTTAACAATCAAAAGCGCGGCTTCAATGCTTGCTTCAGCTAAAGCTGTCTGCAATTCTTTAGCCTGAAAACGCGAGATTTTTTCAAATACATCGAAGACGACGATTTCCAAAAGCAACCGTGACCACGTTTTTCGCAAAGCGGCTAATTCACGCGCGAATCCATTCGCATTCTGCACTGCGGAAAGTAAAATTTCCCGATAATCTCTTTCGATAAAGTCTTCTTTCGGATTCGGCAAATCCCCGATCAACGCGGGATTTGCGAAAAGCGTCCCGGCAAAATGCGGCGAGATTTGAGAAAGCCTTTCGAGCATTTTTAATTTTTCGCCGGTCAACTTAATTTTGCTGTCGAATTTTTCGAGCGAAGAAAGAATCGGTTTGATTTCGGGCTGTGATTTTTGATTTTCGGTTTTGGCAAATTCCAAATTCCAAATTTCAGATTTCAAATTTTTATCTTCATCCTCTAAATTCGCGGTTGCAGATATGCCGAAAATTCGTTTGAAAACCCGGTGAACATTTTCGGTGTGGATTTCGAGCTTTAGGTTAAATTCAGCTAAATTCTCAAAGTTCATTCGCTTGGCGAGCAGAAAACGCCTTTCCTCATTGTCGGTAACGAGATGCGTCTGCAATCCGTTTTCCATTTGCAGACGGTGTTCGAGGCGGCGCAGAAATGTGTAAGCATCCGATAATTCCGTCAATTCGGTTTCGGTTAGAAGTTTTCTGTCGGCAATTCGACTCAGGGAAATCAGCGTGTGTGAGGCGTGAAGCCAATTATCATGCCCGCCGTAAGCTAATTGCAGAGCCTGCGCGATAAACTCGATTTCGCGGATGCCGCCTTTGCCGAGTTTGACGTTAAAGCCTCTGGTTTCCGTCTTTTCGAGATTGATCTTTTCCTTTGAAAGCCGCACGTTTTTCAAAGCGTCTTCCACTGTTTCATTTTTGGAAAAAACATTGGATTTAACTCGCTCGAAAAATTCCTTAAAAATTACCGCGTCGCCCGCTGATGAGCGCGAGCGGATCAAAACCTGGCGTTCCCAAGCGCGCGCTTCTTTTTGATAATATTTAACCGCTTCCGCCAGCGAAATCGCTAAACTGCCGACGCGCCCGTGCGGTCTGAGGCGCACGTCAACGCGATAAGCCGCGCCTTCGCCGGATTGTCCGCCGACGAGCTTGACGATAAATTCCGCCAGTTTTATAAAATACTCGCGGTTTGTCACCATTCCGCGCGAGCCTTGTCCCGAAGTCGAG
>DATHTS010000562.1:0-2838 GCA_035462935.1 Pyrinomonadaceae bacterium | reverse complement strand
CAGAAGAAATGCGCGAAGTTGATCGCCTGACGACGGAAAAATACGGCATTCCTTCGCTGCTTTTGATGGAAAACGCCGCGCACGCCGCCGCGCGCGTGATTACGGAAAATCTCGGCGGCTCGGTTGAAGGAAAATCTTTTCTGATTCTCTGCGGCAAAGGCAATAATGGCGGCGACGGTGCAGCGTTGGCGAGAATCTTATGGAATCAGGGAGCATTTGTTTCTGTTCAGCTTTTTGGGGAGATCGAAAATACAAAGGGCGAGGCTAAAATTAATTTAGAGATAATTGATAAACTTCCTTCTAGGTATAAAGGAAATCTTAAAGGAGTAGCCTTCAACTCTTTAGAAAAGAAGCAAGCGGAAAATTGGGTAAATACATCAGGCTTTGAGTTGTATCATTATGATGTTCTTGTTGATGCAGTTTTCGGAACTGGTTTAGCTAGACCTCTGGATGAAGAGTTTAAGTTCTTATCTGATATTCGTTCTTTGAAAAATTATTACAATTTAGGAAAACCTTTTTTAATTTCGTTAGATATTCCATCCGGCTTAGATTCCAATTTAAGTAAACCAATTGGAAGTAATTTTGAAGCAGATTTAACAGTAACTTTCACCGCGCCAAAGCCTGCAAACTTGCTCCCGCCCGCTTCAAACTTCAACGGCGAACTTGTTGCCGTCAACATTGGCTCGCCTTACGAACTAATCGAAAACTCGCCTTCGCAATTATTTCTAGCCGAAAAGGAAGACGCGCAGGATTGGCTCGAAAAAACGAAATTCTCGTCCGATTCGCACAAAACAAAACGTGGACGAGCGTATATCATCGCGGGTTCAAGGCGAATGACGGGCGCGGCGGTTTTGTGCGCGAATGCGGCAATGCGAAGCGGTATTGGGCTGATTCGTCTTGCCACGCCGGTTTCCGCACAAAATGCGGTTTCTTCGCACGTTTTTCCCGAAGTAATGGTTGCCGCTCTGCCGGAAACTGAAAACGGCGCGGTTTCCGAAGAAGCTTTTGGTGAAGCATTCGATCTTTACGAAAATATGAATGTCCTCGCCATCGGGAGCGGTCTCTCGTCCGCTGATGAATCAACAAAAAAATTCGTCAGGAAAATTCTCGAACAACGAAAATCGCCTATTGTTCTCGACGCCGACGGTTTGAATTGTCTCGCGCCTTTTGATTTGCAGGGAGGCGATGAGTTTCCTCTGATTTTAACGCCGCATATCGGCGAGATGCGGCGATTAATCAGCGCGGACGAAACGGAAGATTTTGACGACCGCGTAAAAATTGCGCGTGAATTCGCCCGAAAACACCACGTTATTCTGGTTTTCAAAGGCGAGCGAAGCCTGATTGCCGCGCCCGACGGTCGCGTCGTCGTTAATCCGACCGGAAACAGCGGGCTTGGACGAGCCGGAAACGGCGACACGCTTGCCGGAATAATTACCGGATTTGTCGGGCAGGCTTCGGCGATGAAGCTGGATATTTTTGAAGCGGTCGTCGCGGCAGTTTACATCGGCGGAATGGCGGGCGATATTGCCGCCGATAAATTCGGAAAGCGTGTGATGACGGCTTCCGACGTGCGCGAATGTTTGGCGGAAGCGTTTCGGAAATTGGAGAGAGATTGAAGCAGGAAAAAAGCGAAACTATCAACTATCAACTTTCCACTATCAACTGTATTGCAGAATATTAAAAATTTATTTACTGCAAAATAGTTGATAGTTGGCAGTGGATAGTTGATAGTTTGATCTTTGATTTTTTCCGTATTTTTGAGTTTTCAAATAGTTTATCAAGGTTTATCTGCAAACTTTTCGGCTCTTTGGCGCATCTATTTTTTGACTTATATAAAAGACAAAATTATGAGAAGAGCGCAAATTTTTCTGTTTATTTTAACCGTTTTCTGTTTTTCGGCAACCGGCGCATCTGCCCAACAAACGTCGGAAATTGTCAAAAAAGATTTAAGCCCGGCGGAGATTGATCGAATCATAAAGACTTTTACCGATAATGAAGTGAAATTTCGGCAGGCTTTAACCGAATATGTTTTCAATCGAAAAGCTACGGTTCAAACTTTAGGAATGGGCGGACAAATTACCGGCACGTTTCATCGTGAATCGTTTATGACTTTTTCAAAAGACGGGAAACGTTTTGAGAAAATCTTACACGCGCCGATTTCGACTTTGCCCCACGGATTTATTACACCGGAAGATTTGGAAGACCTGGGCGGCGTTAATCCTTTCGCGTTGGAGCCAAGCGCCATTTCACTTTACAATTTTACCTATCTCGGCAAACAGCGGATTGATGAACTCGATTTATATGTTTTTGACGTGACGCCGAAAATAATTCCCGACCCTAAAAAAACGAAACAGCGTCTTTTTACCGGCAGAATTTGGGTTGACGATAAGGATTTGATGATTGTTAAATCCAAAGGAAAAGGCGTTCCCGAAACCAAAACCAATAAATTTCCGGTGGTTGAAACTTGGCGGGAAAATGTGGAGGGTAAGTATTGGTTTCCGTCTTATGCCTCCTCTGATGACGAGCTGTTTTGGGACAACGGTTATTCGGTAAAATTAAAAGTGCGTGTCCACTACAGAGATTATGCTCAAGGCAGAACGGAAATTCGTATTGTCGAGGACGAGGATGAGATTATTGAAGAAACTCCTCCGCCAATCAAAAAACCGTAACAAGTGAGAGGTGAGAAATGAGAAGTGAGAATTGAAGCTAGAAGCTATCTCAAAAATAATATTATCGTCGTTAAGCAAGCGGTCTGTGACCGCGTTTGCCGAAGATAGTTGACTGAAACGCGGTCTTAGACCGCTGGCTTAACCTTACGTTTTGTATTTTTGAGATAGC
>DATHTS010000561.1:0-7332 GCA_035462935.1 Pyrinomonadaceae bacterium | reverse complement strand
GTCGGCTAATTGCATTACGGCAAAAGCGGTAAAAACTTTGCTGAACGAGCCAATGCGAAAAATCGTTTTATCCGCAACGACCGGAGTTTTCTTATCAATGTCTGCAAAACCGTATCCTTTTGCAAAAATGATTTTGCCGTCTTTAACGACCGATACGACCGCCCCGGGAATATTCAGCCTCTGCATTCGCTCGGCGAAAATCGGGTCGAGCAGTTTTTCCAAATCCTGCGCGCCCGTTGCCGAACCGCTTTCGGCTTTCGGTAAATCGCTGTAGCTGTCAACGTGAAATCTCCAATCGCCTTTTTTCACTTGCCGGGCGACAACGACGAATTTTCCCTGATCGCTTTGCGTTTTACCCGCGCGTTCCTGCCTGAGCGTGTAAATTCCGACATCGTAAGCTAAATCGCCCGACACACCGCGTTCCAGAATCCGAAACGAAATCGTCAAACTTCCGCCGTTTGATTTAACCGAATTAAAAAAGCCGGAAAAGTTCGCCAGAATTTTTTCGCGCCCGCGTTCGACCGCGCTGCCGGGCGAAAGATAAAAAGCATCATCGGTGTAAAGATTCGTTACCGCTTCGGCGTCGAGTTTTCTATACGCTTCGCTGAAACGGCGATAAACGTCATCCAAACCTTTGTGCGGCGAAACGTTCTGCTCCAAAATCAATTCTATGGGCAATGATTGCGCCGAAGCAGCGTAAACAAATAGAATAAGCGCGGTAAAAATCAAAAAGAAATTTGCTTTCATAATTTTAAGAATTTGAACATAACAGTTTACCGATTAGCAGATTCAGGCAATAAGTTGGGAACGTAGAAATCGGCAACGCTTTTTGCCAGGTATTCGGCGTATCCTATCCGGTCTGCCCCCGATTTGCCGTTACTATTCACGATTATTGTGATTTTATCGTCAGTAAAGCGAATAATTTGAGACGAAAATCCTGAAACAGTCCCGCCGTGAGTAACTATTTTACGTCCCCGATAAACGGTCAAAAACCACCCGAAACCGTAGCTCGATTGTTGACCGCGAAAATCGAAATTTACGGTTTTCCCGTCGCTCAGTTTGGCGGGCATCCACATCTGTTCCAAATTACTTCGCTTAATAAGCTTTTCCGAATTGAGCGCCACATCCCATTTCGCCAAATCGGAGACGGTAGAAATCAGCCCTCCCGCGCCGAACCCGCCAGAGAAATATGGACTCGGACGAAAAGTATTTTCGACCCAATCATAGCCAATCGCGCGATTTTTACTTCTGCCGGGCATTTCCAGATATTCGGTATCCGTCATTCCAAGCGGCTTGAAAATGCGCTCGTTCAAAAATTCGCTGTAAGTTTTCTTTGCGGCAGATTCGATTATCATCCCGAGAAGAATATACCCGGTGTTGCTGTATTCCCATCTTTCGCCCGGCTTGAAAGATACCGGCGCTGCGGCAAGCCTTTTCCAGAACTCCGCCGCCGTAAAATCGTCCGCGTTGTCGGTTCGCAAATCCCTGTTGACTCCCGACGTATGAGTTAAAAGCTGCTGAACGGTAACTTCGCTGTATTGCGCAGGTAATCCGGAAAGATATTTAGCCGCCTTTTCGTCCAATGAAATTTTGCCGCTTTCAACAAGCATCATAACCGCCAGTGCTGTAAACGGCTTTGTTGTCGAAGCGATTTGGTATTTAGTTTTTGGCGCAGCCGGAATTGATTGCTCAATGTTTGCCAAGCCATAGCTTTTCATCAAGACGACTTTACCGCTTTGAAGCACAGCGACGGACATTCCAGCTATATGTCGCTTTGCCATTTCCTCACGGATAGATTCGTCAATCGTTTGTTTCTTTACTTTCGCCGTGTGCGGTTGATTTTGAGCCACGCAGTATTGCCCGACTAACAAAAGATTAAAGATAAGGCTGAAACAAAGAAGAATTTTTTTCATATTTCGCTTTTTCGCGCGCTTTTCATTAAAAGTTTAAATTACGCATCAGATTATTACGGTTATCGGCGGAGCGCAATGGTTTTGTGATTTGCGGTTAATTTTGAGTGAAATACGGTTGTTGAAATGGGAAAGGCGTTTAGCTTTTCAGCAGCGCATCCAGATTTTTACGGTAGCGGCGGCTGGAAGAAAGCTTAACGTCGCTCTTCAAAACGACTTCAAACTCACCGTTAAATAATGGCGAGAGTTCTTTGATTTGTTCGATTCGAACGATTTTCGAGCGGCGAATTCGCAAAAAATCGTGCGGATTTAGTTTTCGTTCGATGCCGTCCATCGTTTCGCGCACGAGAAATTTTTCGCCGCCCGAATGAATCTCGACGTAATTGCCCTGCGAAGAAATCCAGTCAATTTTTTTTCACGTCCAAAAAACGTATCCGCTCGTTTTCTTTAATGACGATTCGCTCAAGGAAATTCGCTTCCGAAGGTTTCAAATTGCTCAACAAATTAGTCAATTTGTTTTCAAGCAATTTATTTTCGCCCGATAAAACGCGGCGGCGAACGCGCTCCAAAGTTTTCCGAAAGCGTTCAGGATTTATCGGTTTGAGAAGGTAATCAATCGCTCCGGCTTCAAAAGCGCGAATCGCGTGTTCGTCGTAAGCCGTTACGAAAACGATTTCGGGCAAATTTTTCGCGCCGACTTTTTCGATAAATGAAAAACCGTCGAGAAGCGGCATTTGAACGTCGAGGAAAACCAGATCGGGCGAGATTTTTTCGATTGACGCTGCGGCTTGGCGTCCGTTTGAGGCTTCGCCCGCGATCTCGAAATCGCTTTCCGATTCCAAAAGCTGGCAGATTCCGCGCCGCGCGAGCGGTTCGTCATCAACAATCAGAACTCGGATTTTATTGCTCATTTTTGTGATACGGAATTTTTATATTGACCTGCAAACCGCCGTTTTTGGCAGAAACTATTTCAAATTGCTGACGGTCGCCGTAAAGTTTTTCGAGCCGTTCCCGAGTATTTTTGAGACCGATGCCGCCTGATTTTTTCGCAGAATCTTTTAACCCCGCGCCATTGTCGCTGACACTAAGCTGAACAAAACCGTTTTCGCGCTTCGCCTGTATTTGAATCAACCCGGCTTCGGCGCGCGGCGCGATACCGTGTCGAATCGCGTTTTCGACCAGCGGCTGCAAAATCAGATTCGGAACCTGCGCGTCCAGAGCTTCTTTTTCCACTTCAAAAGCGACTTGCAAACGGTCTTGAAATCTAACCTGCTCGATCTCCAGATAACCGCGCAAAAACTCCAATTCATCCTTGAGCGAAACTTCCTGCGCACCTTCGCTTTTCAAAGCGACGCGAAGCAATTCGCTCAAACGGACGAGCATTCGATTGGCGGCTTCGCGGTCGTCGCGCATCAGCACGGAAATCGAGTTGAGCGTGTTAAAAAGAAAATGCGGATGAAGCTGCATTTTCAAAGCGTCAAGCCGCGCCTGTGCCAGCTTTGTTTCGAGTTGTGCCGTTTCCAGCGCGAGCCGCGCCGTTTCTCGCTCGCGTTCGAGATAGCGTTGATTTATCAAGCGCAGATGAGATATGCCGACGATAATCCAGTAAATCAGCATATTGATGTGAAACTCGCCGATGAATAATTTTTGAAAATCAGTCGAAAACGAAAAAGGTTTTTGTGGATTTCCCAAAAGCCATTGCCGGATGAAAATAAAAATCGAGAGTTGCAGAAGCGAAATCAAGGAACCTGCGAGAAAATGAACAGCCAGATTGCGCCAGATTTGATTGCGGCTGATGAAGAATTTTTCCGAAAGAAAAATCACCGGCGGAGTCAAAAACATCCACGCATAACCACAGATGAGCCAAACCGCAAATGTGTTTCCGAGCGACTGCTGCTGCCCGAAATAAAGGGTATTAACGTAACTTTGCAGAGCGAAAAAAACGCCGAACAGCGTCCAGCCGATAACGCCTAAAATTATTAACCGCCAATGACGACCGATGGTTTTCATTCTTTAGCCGCAAATCGGAGCGATAAATTTTCATCTTTAAGCTCCAATTTCCGCTATCATAGCACAGACAAATTTATTCCCGACAATTTTTATAAAATGTAAGACAGCAGACAAGCTGGCGTCGCTCGTTAGAGAATCAATTTCGATAAAGATTATTTCTTCCTGCTTTTTAGATATTTCAAAGGACTTTCGACATTGTAAAAGGCGGATTCTTTTGCAAACTGCGTAAGGAGTTTATTGTGTTCAACGCCGTAAATTACGAGAACCCGATCATTCGGCGAATCGGTAATTTTAATGATGTTGGTGAGAATCTTCATATTTTTGCCATACCACCACGAAAGAAAACTTACACCGAGATACTCTTTCTCGCGTCCGATCCGCAGCAAGTCAAAATACCTTTGATGTTCTTTCTCCATTCGGGCGTGTTGATTAAGAAGGAAAAGTTGGTCGGTAACCGAAAGTGGAAACAGCTTTTCGTATTCCGCATCTATACCCTTTTTTTGATTTCGATAAAATGTTCTCAGGAATCTAACAAACTCGGCATCTCTAGAAGCATTCCGCTGATAATTGGATAAAAGCTCGTTCGGCAATTCGACCGAATCAACACAGTAAACTTTTTTATGACTTAACTCCTTCGCCAGACGAAAACCTATCTGATTGGTTTCGTTTTTTGAGAGCTGATAGCTTCCCGACAAGTATTGATTGTAAGCGTCATTAGTTCTGGCGTCGCTTGCGATGGCGCACTCGAGCGCAATTTTAGTCGGTTTAATTTTTTTCAGCCGTTCGACCAGCGCGGCGATCTGCTTTTGTCGTTCAGGAGCGGTTATGTCGGCGGCTTTTGGGTCTTTTACATTGTTTCCGGCGGTTTCCATACGATACGTTCCCAAAACAACAAGCGTCGGTTTCGTCTTGGCGCTTGCGTCAACCTTGCCGACTTGAGCCTCCGCGGCAAAGGTCGAGAGAATAAGAAAAAAAGAAACGAAAAGAAAAATATTCGCGCGCAATTTCATAAAGCACCTTCCTTAATTAAAATCATTATTAATAAAACACCGCGAGAGTTATTATTATGACAAGAGAATGAAGCGTTTTGCCTTTAGAATCTCTCGTCTTTTGATAGACAACAAAAACACCACTCATACTGATGCTCCTAGTATTTCTAATCAGCATATTTTGAGAAAAATGCAAAAATATCGTCGAACATCTCTTTTGTAACGGCGTGTTTTACGTTCGGGTAAAGTCTGAATTCGGCGTTCAGCTTATTATCACGGTAAAGTCTTACGGAATCTTCCCAACGCTCAACCGGCGTTTTACCGAAAATCTCGAATATTAAATCTTCGTCTTCCTTTTCATAGCTGTCTCTGAAAACGACCGAATCGTTATCGTCCTTGTCGCCCAAGAATATAAACAGCGGAACTTTTCGCAAATTCTTCAAGTCGAGCTTTTTGCCCGAAATTGATTGGAAATCGTTCGTCCCAATCGGATAGCGCAAAGTTTTCTCTTTGAAAGAAGCGACCGGCGCAATCGCCCAGCCGCCCGGCGAGCCGATGGCGGCGGCTTTAACTCTATCGGGATGCAGAAACGTGAAACGATTGACGAACATTCCCGAAGCCGAAAACCCGAGCATTAAAACGCGCTTGTCAAATTTTAATTTCTCCTTGGCGAGTCTTGCCCGCGCGTCGTCAATCATTCGGACGAGCTGCAAATCAAACCGCGCGAATTCTTTTTTGTCGGTGGTCATCGCGTCGCGGTCGAGCGCGTGCGTGTAAATTTGCCAATAGGTTTGGGGGCGCGGGAAAACAGGCATTAAAAGAGCGACTCCAAGCTTGTCGGCGATTTCACTGTTATTCTTAATTCTTCGCTTTACATCTTCTTCGTGAACGTTGAAATCGTCGCTGGTTTTACCCGCATTGTTCGGAATAACGAGAATCGTGCGCCTCTTCCTATTCCCGACTTCTTCGCGCATCGCCTTTGGCACATACAGATAATACGGATAGTTGAAGCCCTTCGCGGGCTGGGCTTCAACTTTCACTATTTCGGATGAAACATTGCTGACGGTCTGCGCCGAAGAAATGCCGGAAGCAAATAAAAGAAATAACAAAAAATAAACCACATTTTTCATAACCGATTTTTACCTTCCGATTCTAAAAGTCCCCGTTTTTACAATAATCTTAACCATTTATGCGTTCTTTCTTGAGAAAATGACTTCTTTCCAATAATAAGTCCAGCGAGTCAATTATATTAAAATCTAGAAAAAACTTATTTTTCAGCGCCCGTTCGTTTCAAAACCCAATCAATCATCGCCTCCAAATATTCGGGCGCGGGCATATTTTCAGGATTAGGCTGCCGCATCAAATTATGGTCGGCACCGGGTATTATCAAAATTGTAACATCCTTGTTACCGGCTTTATTCAACGCCTCCCGTATTCTTTCGACGCTCGGCTCGACGGGAACAACCTCGTCGTTTTCGCCCCAAAAGGCTAACACCGGAATTTGTATGCGCTCCCAATCGTGGGTCGGACTCCGGTTGATTTCGCGCCATTGAATCCAGGTTGACATTTCTTCTTCTGTCGGAATTCTTCCGGACGCGAAAACGACGGAAGCCCAGCGATTTTGCCAGGCGCGGTCAAGAGCCGCCTGCGCCGCTTGGGGATTTTTTCTCGTCCGCACGTAATCGTAAAGCTCTCTAACGGCGGCGTTTGCGGCGCGGATTTCCTCTTCGGAGAAACCACGCGCCCGTAGGCGATTGGCATTTTGATAATTGCTTAATTCCTCGTAAGTTACTCCGCCGCCCGAAACGCTGATTAGAAAAGCAACATCCTCGGATTGCGCCGCCGCCCTCGCCGCAATTCCCGAGCCTTGACTTCCGCCCCACAATCCTATTCTTTTAGCATCAATATCGCCGCGCTGTTTGAGCATTTGCACCGCAGCTAAAACATCTCCGGCTAAATCCGCTCCCGAAACCAATTCCGTCGCGCTGATCGAGCCGACATCGCGCTTATCGTAAACGAGCGCGGCAATTCCGTGATAAGCGAAATATTCGGCATACCAGCGCGTGTTTTCACGAGGCGAGCGACCGGAACCGCCAACAAAAACTATCGCGGGTGAAATTCTTTTTCCCGAAGGCAAATACAAAGTGCCTTGAAGAACAATATCGCTGTTGCGAAAACTAATCTCTTCCTGACGATGAGCCGAGCAATTTGTTAAAAAAAGCGCAAGGAAAATAAAAATCAAAATTCCGGTCAAAAACAAAATTGATTTTTTCATTGCATAATTCTCCTTTGATTAAAATACAACAAAAAGAGCCGATTTTGACCGGGAAATTTGACAGCGGTCAGCAGAATTTGTCAGCGGTCATAGATTGAATAATAATGCAAATGTTTCCGACTGGAGCGCAGGCGGCTCGCCTGCACGA
>DATHTS010000560.1:0-2559 GCA_035462935.1 Pyrinomonadaceae bacterium | reverse complement strand
CGCGCTCGAACACCGCGAGCCTTGGTCAATTTGGGGAAGATACAACCATTTTCGTTTTGACCTGAACCGCGACAATATCGCCGCTACGCAAAAGGAAACGCAAAATATGCAGAAGGCGTTTTTTGAATGGAATCCGCAGGTCGTTGTGGATCATCACGGGCAGCCTTCGCAGTTTTTCTTTCCGCCTGTTGCCTTGCCGATAAATCCGAATTTGCCGCAGCCGGTTACAAACAAATGGATGGACATTTTCGGTCGGGCAAACGCGCAAGCCTTTGACAGGAATCGCTGGGATTATTACAACCGCGATATTTTCGACCTTTTTTATCCGGGCTACTGGGATTCGATGCCTTCTCTGAACGGCGCAATCGGAATGACGTATGAAACCGACGGCGGCGGATTTAAAGGTTTACGATGGACACGCGACGACGACACGATTGTAACTTTGCGCTCGGCAATTGCCAAGCACTATGTCGCTTCGATGACAACGCTGGAAACTTTGGCGAAAAACCGCGTGAGCAGATTGCAGGATTTTTACGATTTCCGGCGCGGCGCGATGGCGCAGGTTAATAATGAAAGGCTGAAACGCATCGTCATTTCGCCCGAAAAAGACCCCGTAAAAACGGCTGAAATGATTGAAATTATTCGCCGCGCGAATGTCGAGGTAAAAGTTACGGCATCGCCGTTTTCGTCAAACACGGCGCACAGCTATATGCAAAGGGATGCGCCGCGTGTTTCCAGAACTTTTCCCGCCGGAAGCTACATAATTGATTTGAACCAGCCGCAGAAAATCTGGATAAAAGCCCTGCTCGAACAGGATACACCGCAGGACGAGGCTTTTGTTCGGGAGGAAATTGCCAAATTTAAACGCAACGAGATGCGTGGTAGTTCTGCCCGGAAAGAAGATTACCGTTTTTATGACATCACAGCTTGGTCGCTGCCGCTCGCTTTCGGCGTTGACGCTTTCTGGACGGAAGAGGCGGGAAATGTCGGCTCGAATGCGGTAACCCAGGAATATCTCGACCAAATCAAACGCGGAAGCGTTTCGGGCAGAGCTCAAGTCGCATATGTCATTCCATACCAAACTGACGGCGCGGGCGTTATGGCAATCAGGCTTTTGAAAGAAGGTTTTCGTGTCGCCGTCGCATCAAAACAATTGAGAGCGGGCGGAAGAAATTACGACCGTGGAACTTTTGTGATTCGCGTATCGCGCAATCCCGAAACGATTCACGATGCCGTTCAGCGTCTGTCGCGTGATCTTGGCGTAAATGTCGTCGCCGTCAATACCGGATACATCGAAGAAGGCGACACGCCGGTCGGCGGCGAAAACGTCTATTCGTTGACCGAGCCGAAAATTGCGATGGTCGCCGACGAAGGGGTTGACCAGACTTCTTTCGGCTCGATCTGGTGGACTCTCGATCGCTACGGCGTGAAATTTACGCCGATGACGATTAACAATATTCGCGGCGGCGGGCTTAAAAATTACAACGTCCTGATTATGCCCGACGGTTCAGCCGGGAGATACTTCAGTTTGCTCGGAAGCGGCGGCGTTTCGACTTTGAAAAATTGGGTTTCGGGCGGCGGAACATTGATAACCGTGCGCGGCGCTTCGGTTTTCGCGGCGCTCAAAGATGTCGGTCTAACTTCGACGAAACTCGTCGGGAGCGATGAAGATGAGGAAAAAGACAAGCGCAAGGAAGCTGAAGAAGATAAAGACGAGCCGAAAGACGCTCCTAAAAAGCCCGCTGCAATCCCATCTCCGACACCCGAACCGCCGACCGACAAGCAGGATTGGCAAGCGCCGGTTTTGCCGCCGATTGCTTCGCCTTCGGCAAACGCCGGGCGGGTTCCCGAAGGAGTTCCGGGCGCGATTATGCGGGCGACGGTTGACCGGACGACTTATTTAACTTACGGCTTGGAAACAAACGAGCTGCCGGTTTTGCTTGCTTCCGGCTATTTTCTCCGTTACTCCAGAGAAGGCACAAATGCTCTCGTTTTCGACGCCAATCCGAAAACGCCTCTGACGGTTTCAGGCTTTGTCTGGGAAGGAAACACGGAAAGGCTTCTCAAAGGAACGGCTTATCTGATTGACGAGCCGACCGGAAGCGGTCACGTCATTTTATTCGCCGACGAGCCGTTTTTCCGCGGAATTTTCCGCTCGACGACGCGCCCGTTTTTTAATGCGATTTTATTTAACGGAACGTTTTAAAAATTCTTAGTTTTGAATTTTGAGTTATGAGTTGAGGTGGTGTTTTCTTCAAACTTAAAATTCAAAATTCAAAACTCAAAACTCATATTATGTTCACAATCAGAGCCAATTACAGCGATACAATCGAAGTTAAAACTAACCTTGAAAAAGTTCGTGAATTTTTCCTAGACATTAAGAATTTTGTCGAGTTAATGCCGGGCGTCGAAAGAATCTACATTGACGCGAAAGGCATTGCGCACTGGACGATTCGCGCGGAAATTCCATTTATCGGGGCGATGACTCAGAAATTTGCGGTTGAGCTGACGGAGAATGAGGAAGAAATCGTCGAATGGTCGCCTGCCGCCGGGGAAGCA
>DATHTS010000559.1:0-3829 GCA_035462935.1 Pyrinomonadaceae bacterium | reverse complement strand
TGAAAGAGAATACTTATGTCCAATAATTTGGATAATATCCAATATTTTGTTTGCGCTCTGATAAAACTTGGGGTAAACTCGAAGGCGCATACAATTTCTCAACTCGGCTGCCATCGGGGAAGGCAGCCTTTTTAATTTGCCTCGAGACGCGATTGAAACAATGCGTTGATTTGTCTTGATTCAAATGCTAAGACCTTTAAACTCCATTTTCTATCGAAACATTAAAGAGAAAAACAAGTTTCCCCTTTGGAGAAATATTGCTCGCAAATTATCTCATTTACTATTGGCTGCGTAAATAAAAAATAGAATCACTATCAGAACAATTACTAATGGGGTCAAAGAAGAAATAACTAACGAGTTTGGCATCTTTATTCGCATGTGTTTTCACCTCTTAAAATTCTTTATATAAAGGTTTATCACATCTTAAAGAAGCGTTTTCGTCAGCTAAAGGACAAAAGGGACAAAAATATTTCTAGGAGTAGACGCGCTAAATTTTACCGGCAATATAGATTAGGACACCGCCTAATTTAAGTCAGTGTCCTAATCATATGCCGGCTCTAAGAATCCTCTCTCATTAACGGTTCTTTAATCGCCTTCTCTATATCTAACAAAAAAAGCATCATATCGTGGTTTTGCTGGGTGTTATATTTATCCGTAATGCGGGTAAACATTTTTTCTATTTCAATTAAAACCATTGCTTTAATATCGTTTTTCTCGTCCTGCGAAAGTGCCATATCGTTCTCCTTTAATTTTTTATAAGCCTTTTAGACTCTACATTATTTTTTATTCTTTCATTGCCGGAGCGCCGCAGATACTTAGATTATGCGAAAGCTGCGATAATCGAAATGCAAAGCTAAATCACAGCGAAGATTTTATTTGCCGGCATTGTAAGATTAGGACACTATTTAAATTGAGCTTTGCATAAAATTAACAAAAAAAATAGATTTTTTATGATAAAGCAGAAGAAACCCCGAAATAAAACTAATTTCACTGGCTTTTCGTGTTGTTTCGTGTAGATTCGCAGTTCCGGTTTCTTAAACTTTATTTTTGCGCAGAGCCTCTAATTTGCCATCTGCATAAACAGCGCGTCGGTGGCGATTTTGCGGTTGATGTTGACGGCGAAGCTCTCGCGCATATTCTCGATTTCCGAAAGCCAAGCCGCAAGTTTTCGGCTGTCGGCTTTTTCGGCGAGCCTTTGCAGCCCGGTTTTTAAATCAACATTAACAATCGCTTCTTCTCCCGCGCCTAGATGCAAAGCCCAAACGTCGTGAATTAAAGTCTCCAAAATTTCAAGATAATTTTCATAAACGTCCTTGTTTTTCGCATCGTTCATTTCTTCAGCGGTTCTCAAAAGCGCGGCGCGGTCTTTTTTCATCAAAAGACTTTCCAAAACCTTTTGCATCGCTTCGCGCTGAACGCGAAACTTTTCCAAATCAATTTCCAGCGCGTAACCCAAGCTTCCGCGTGAAAGACGCGCGATAAGTTCGGCATCGTCGGGCGCGAATTTTTTGGTTTTGAGCAAATAACTTTCGATTTCCTTTGCATCAACCGGGGCAAACCTGAGCATTTGACAACGCGAGCGAATCGTCGGAAGCAGCGACATCGGGCGCGAAGTAATCAAAAAAATATGCGAAGCGGCGGGCGGCTCTTCCAAAGTTTTCAAAAGCGCGTTTGCCGCCGCGTCGTTCATCTTGTCGGCATCGTCAATCAGAAAAAATCTGGCTGAGGCTTCAAAGGGTCGAAAATTCGCTTCGGTTTCCACGTCGCGGATTTGCTTGACGGTGATAAACTTTCCCGCCGGACGAACCAAACCGATGTCGGAAAGTTCGCTGAAAAAGATTTTTTCGTTTTCGTCCTTATCGCCGGTTTTGGGCAAATTGAAAACTTCGGCGCGGCGGCATGCATTGCAGGAATCGCAAGCCTCGATTGTCTTCGAATTCTGACAGACAAACACCTTGGCGAGTTCGAGCGCGAAAAGCCTTTTGCCGATGCCTTCCTCGCCCGCGAAAAGCAAGGCGTTCGGCACGCGCTTCGCTTCGATCAGGCGTCTGAGAGTTTCTTTTATGCGGTTGTTGCCGATGAGTTTATTTAACATAAATTTTCACAATAAAGACACAAAAATTATAGAAAACAAAATCAGAGGCAGACCCGGACAAACAAAGATTTAATTCCTATCTTTATTGACAAAAAAGGTTGAGAAGGAATTTAACTCTAAATTATAAACTCTAAACTCTGAACTATTAACGGATAATCTTTGCAAATTAGTTTATAGTTTACAGTTTATAGTTTAGAGTTTTGCATTCGATTTCTTCCGGTTTTCTTTCCAACCTGTTTTGTCAATAAATCTATCTTTTAAATTCTTCCTTTGGGCGCTTTGTGCCTTTGCGGTTCATTTTCCTAAAAATTCATTAACAATCTTCAAAACCCGCTTATGAACTTCTTCAATCGAATCGCTGCTATCAATGATTTGAAAACGCCGTGGTTCTTTTGCGGCGATTTCCAGATACGCCTCTCGAACGCGATTATAAAATTCGGTCGTTTCCGAATCCATACGATTTTTTCTCTCGCCGTCGTCGCTGCGCGAATTCATCCGCAAAATCGCTTTTTCGATTGGCACATCGAAAAAGAGCGTCAAATCCGGCTTCAAGCCGTCGGTGGCAAGATTAATGACTTGATTGATTGTTTTATCCGGGAACCCGCGCCCCGCGCCTTGATAAGCGCGGGTGGCGTCGGCATAGCGGTCGGAAATGACGATTTTGCCTTCTTCGAGCGCCGGTTTAACGAGAAAATTGACGTGCTGGGCGCGGTCGGCGGCGAAAAGCAGGAGTTCGGCGAGCGGCGAGACGGTTTCTTCGGTTTCGAGAAAAGCTTCGCGCAGACGGCGACCGAGCGGCGTTCCGCCCGGCTCCATCGTTGTCAGAACATTTTCGCCGCGCAAGCGCAAATCGCTGGCGAGCATTCTGAGCTGCGTGGTTTTCCCGCTGCCGTCAATTCCTTCAAATGTGATAAACTTCCCGCGCAAAATTACTGTTCC
Organism: Pyrinomonadaceae bacterium; assembly: GCA_035462935.1. Lineage (GTDB taxonomy): Bacteria > Acidobacteriota > Blastocatellia > Pyrinomonadales > Pyrinomonadaceae > DATHTS01. Next base: position 795 of record DATHTS010000559.1, on the reverse strand, counting down.
GGTGTTTCCGGTCTTCTTCTTTCAATGGTGATGGTGGAAATAGCGTGTTTAAAAATCAGAAAATCCTGACCGCTGGCATCGAGCAGAACCGAAAATTTATCAAAACTTTTGATTCTGCCCGAAAGTGTCGCTCCGGGTAAAAGGTGAATCGTAACCGTTGTTCTGTCGCGCCGCGCCGTGTTTAGAAACGCATCCTGTATGTTTTGCGTTGTAGTTTTGTCCATAACTTTATCCCGTTTGACTGCAAAAATAAAAATTGCAATAAAATTATAACGGGATTTGCGCCGACAAACAAGAAATGTTTCACAATCTATGCGAATCGAGGGTGAAAGCAGGCTAACAGAATAGTTGCAGAAGCGGGTTTGTAGAAAACGAGCTCATTAAACTTTTCCTGTTAGAGCAATTAAAGAGCGCCTGTCGGTTTGATTCAACAGGCGCTTTTATTTTGGATTTATCCGTAATTATTAACGATCGGCGTTTCTTCCGAAATAGATTTTGAGCGAAGTATACGGCATATGCGCGTTGTAATTTTGGTTCGGCGGAATCGGATCAAAATGCGCTCTTTCGAGGTTTTCCTTGTAATTGTAATATTGATAGCCGACGTTCCAATCAATATTTCTCGTCAGCCGAACCGCTACGCGGATTTCCGGCATTTTCAGGTCGAACGGGTATGAACTGACAATGAACTGCGGCGCGGTTGAAATTCTGTCGCCTTGACCGTTGTCTTTATTAAAGCGGTAGCTCGCATAAATCGAAACGCGTTTAATAGGCTGTGCCGAAACATCTATAAATGCG
>DATHTS010000558.1:0-1800 GCA_035462935.1 Pyrinomonadaceae bacterium | reverse complement strand
ACCTCGAAAGTATTATCAAAAGCGAGAGAGTTGATCGAGTCGTGATTGCCTTTCGGGAAAGACGCGGGTATTTTCCGACCGAAGCGCTTTTAAAAATGAGTCTGGCGGGCGATGTTAACATCGAAGAATGCACATCGTTTTTCGAGCGCGTAACCGGACAGGTTCACGTTGATATGCTGCGCCCGTCGTGGCTGATTTTCGCCGGGCGCAAGCGCGACACGCGCCTCAAAACGGCTTTTCGTGAATCTGTGCATCGCTCTCTGGCTTTGCTCGGCTTGCTGATTTCGCTCCCGATAGCTTTAATCACCGCCGTTTTGATAAAACTAGATTCGCGCGGTCCCATTTTTTACAGGCAGGAGCGAATCGGAAAAAACGGTAAAATTTTTGAAGTAATAAAATTTCGCTCGATGAAAACCGACGCGGAGGCTGACGGAAAACCTGTTTGGGCAGTTTCAAACGACGACCGCGCAACGCGAATCGGGCGCGTCATTCGCAAGATCCGCGTGGACGAAATCCCGCAGTTTTGGAACATTATCAAAGGCGAGATGAGCTTTGTCGGACCGCGCCCCGAACGCCCGCATTTTGTCGCGCAGCTCGCCAAGGAAATTCCCTTTTACGAGCATCGCCACCTGGTCGCGCCGGGACTGACGGGCTGGGCGCAGATAAAATATCCTTATGGCGCGTCGGTTCATGATGCGCGTCAGAAACTGCAATACGATTTGTATTACATCAAAAATCAAAGCCTATCGCTTGATTTGGTAATTGTTTTTGAAACGATAAAAACCGTTCTTTTCAGCCGGGGCGGAAGGTAGTTGAGATTTCAGATTCCAGATTCCAAATTCCAGATTGGATTTTTGATTTGAGATTTGAGGTGGAATTTGGAGTGGGATTTGAAATTTGAAATTCAAGATTGAGAATCAGATTCAAGCTGTGATACCCGAATCTGGAATCTGGAATCTGGAATTTGGAATTTGGAATTCGATAGACGTTTTATTGACGGAGAAAAGTTTATGAAAGCAGTGAAATTATTGCAAAGTGTAATTTTGGTTTTGGCAGTCGGCTTAACTTTTTCGATTGAGGTATCGGCGCAGGGCGAGAAGCCGGAAAAACGCGAGCGAATCGGTCAGGTAACAATCGGCAAGGAAAAGGAGCCGAACGAGAAAAAGATTGAACCGCCTAAAAGCGAAATTGAAAAACCGAACGCCGAAGCGGTAAAAACCGAAACTCCGACTCCGGATAAAACGGATGACAAAACCGAAAAAATGTCGGAGGAAGAAGCCGCTATTTTGCCTTATTACAATAATTATCTGAAGGAATACCGGCTCGGACCGAATGATGTTATCTCCGTCGAGGTCTTCGGGCAATGCCCCGATTACTGCAAAATGAGTATCGCCGTTCCGCCGACGGCGCGGATTTCCTATCCTCTGATTCGTGAAGGCGTAATGGTTGGCGGCAAAACGGTCGAAGAGGTAGCCGATGAAATCACCAAAAAGCTCGACGAATACATCATTGACCCGAAAGTTACCGTCACGCTCGATAAAGCGATGTCTGTTCGCTACAGCGTTCTGGGAAAAGTCGCCGCGCCGGGCGTGCGGATAATGGACAGAAAAGTGAGTATTTACGAAGCGATTATCGAATCGGGCGGCGTTTTAAAAGAAGGCGATAAAAAGCGCGTGATGATTTACAGCTACGACGCGCAGGGAAGAATCACGCCGAAAGCGATTGATTTAACCGAGATTGAGCGCGGCAAAGCGGAAATGGTCTTTCTCAGCCCCGGCGATCAGGTTTTCGTGCCGGATA
>DATHTS010000557.1:0-15134 GCA_035462935.1 Pyrinomonadaceae bacterium | reverse complement strand
GAAAGGCTCGCCGAAATCGAACCGACTTTGCCGAAAGATTTTCGGATGCAGATTATCGGCGACAATTCGATTTTTATCGAAAACGCGCTTCACGCGATTGAGGAACACTTAATCATCGGCGGTTTCTTGGCTTCGATTGTCGTGTTTTTCTTTCTCTGGAATTTCCGCTCGACACTAATCGCCGCTCTCGCCATTCCGACCTCGATTATCTCGACCTTCGGCTTGATGTATGCGATGGGCTACACGCTCAATTCAATCACGATGCTTTCGCTGACCTTGATGGTCGGAATCGTGATTGACGACGCGATTGTCGTTTTGGAAAACATCTATCGTTTTGTCGAGGAAAAGGGAATGTCACCGTATCGCGCGGCGATTGAAGGAACGCGGGAAATCGGCTTGGCGGTTCTGGCGACAACTCTCAGCTTGCTCGCCGTATTCGTGCCGATTGGATTTATGGGCGGAATTGTCGGGCGTTTTATGTCGAGTTTCGGTCTTACCGCTTCGTTTGCCATCGCGGTTTCGCTGCTCGTTTCATTTACTTTAACTCCGATGCTCGCAGCGCGGATTATTAAATGGAAAGACCCGGCGGAAGAAGAAGAGAAGAGGAGAAGAGAAGAAGAGGAGATTGAGGAACAATCTCAGGTTGTCGGAGACGGAATGCTGGCGAATGAAGAGGGCGAACGGCTTACTGTTGACGAAACGCTTGCAGTCGCCGAAGACCAGAGGACGGAGACTCATAAACATTCGTCCAAAGATTCGTGGTTTTTCCGAATTATTGACGGGACTTACACGAAGATGCTCGAGTTTGCGATGGGGCATCGCTGGCTGATTGTCGGGCTGTGCATTCTGGTTGTTCTGAGCATTGTGCCGCTGTTTATGTTTGTCGGTAAAAACTTTCTGCCGGTTGACGACCAATCGCAATTTGAAGTTTCGGTTCGCGCTCCCGAAGGTTATTCCCTTCAAGCGTCAACCGTTCTTTTAGAACGTATCGCCAGCGACATTCGCAAGCTGCCGGGCGTAACCGACACGCTTGTAACTGTCGGCGGCGGTCAGCAGCAAGTAGTGAATGCCGGTTCGATTTATGTGAAATTAACCGACATCGCCGACCGCGAAAAAACTCAGGAAGAACTAATGGTTCAAGCCCGCGAGTTGATGGGAAATTATCCGCCTGAGCTTAGAACCGCGGTTCAGCAGGTCGCGGCATTTTCGGGCGGCGGCTTTCGCAATGCCAACGTTCAGTATTTTATCGGCGGACCGGATTTGAAAAAGCTCGAAGAATATTCGGAAAAGTTGGTGGAAAGACTAAAAACCGTTCCCGACGCCGTGGACGTTGATTCAACCTTAATCAGCGGAAAGCCCGAACTCGTTCTGGAAATTGACCGCGAGCGCGCCGCCGATTTGGGCGTGCGCGTCGGCGATATTTCGCAGGCGCTAAACACTTTGGTAGCCGGACAACAGGCGACGACTTTTACCGAAGGAACTGAGCAGTATGAAGTTCGCGTTCGCGCGGACAACCAATTCCGAAGCGATGCCGAAGGCTTAAAACGCCTGATTGTTCCGTCATCGAAAACCGGTTGGGTAACGCTCGATAACGTCGTCAAAGTTTCGGAAGGAACGGGTCCAAGCGCGATTGACCGCGTCGCGCGGCAGCGTCAGGTAACCATTCTGGCGAACACCCGTCCGGGCGGTTCGGCGACGACCATTCAAGCCGAACTCGACAAATTTGTCAGAGAACTCAATATTCCGTCGGGTTACGGAACCGGATACGTCGGGCAGTCGAAGGAACTCGGCAAAGCCGGATTTTACTTCCTGCTGGCGATTGTTCTCTCGTTTATTTTTATGTATATCGTGCTGGCGGCGCAGTTTGAATCGTTTATTCACCCAATAACGATTTTGCTGACGCTCCCGATTGCTATTCCGTTCGGCATTCTCTCGATTTTGATTGCCGGGCAGACAGTCAACATCTTTTCCGGCTTGGGCTTGCTGCTCCTTTTCGGCGTGGTGAAAAAGAACGCGATTTTGCAGATTGATCATACAAACACGCTGCGCGAAAGCGGAATGAATCGCTACGACGCGATTATTCAGGCGAACCGCGACCGTCTGCGACCGATTTTGATGACGACGATTGCGCTCGTCGCGGGAATGATTCCGCTTGTTGTTTCGAGCGGCGCGGGCGCGGGAACAAACCGCTCGGTCGGCGTTTTGGTTATCGGCGGGCAGTCGCTTTGTCTGCTTTTGACGCTGCTGGCGGTTCCGGTTTTTTATTCGCTGTTTGACGATTTGAGCGAACTGGCGATTTTCCGGCGAATGAGCAAAGGAATGCAGGTCGTCAGGCGCAAAACGGCGCAAACGGCAAGCTCGATTTTTGGAGCATTTGGAAAGTAATTGCTGGGAGCGCAGGCGGCTCGCCTGCAAGCGTGCCAAAGCGCGCTAATTGTCTTTAGCTAAACTCAAATTTGAATTTAGCTCGAAACGTTTGTGAACGCTATCGCGTTCATTGCAGGCGAGCCGCCTGCGCTCCCGGCGAGAAGATTTTGTTTTATGAACAGGCAATTATTCATATTATTCATAATTTTATTTTTTCTGAGTTTCGGAAACGTAAAAGCGCAGAATGTTACACCTACGCCCACGCCGACTCCGTCGGTTAAGGAAGAAAAGGTTGATGACGCGCAGAAGGTTCAGCCGGAAAACTTGCAGGGCGTTCCGCGCATTGCGCCTAATTACGAATCGGATGACCGCAGTCTGCCCGAACTCGGACTTGTCGGCGTTGATTTGCTCGAGCAGAAACCGATTTCCCTGAAAGAAGCGATTGTGATGGCTTTGGAAAACAATAAGGACATCGAGGTTTCGCGGCAAAACGTGCGGATAGCCGAATTCGATTTGCAGGCGGCGGACGGTTTTTACGAGCCGCGCTTTACCGGGCAGACTCTTTATGAGCGCGCCACCACGCCCAACGTAAGTATTTTCAGCGACAACCGGACGACGACAAACAGCTCGATTATCGGAAATGCTCGTTACACGGGTTTTATCCGCCGCTTCGGCACAAGCTATTTTGCCGAAGTCAGCAACAACCGATTGACGACGGACAATCCGATTTCGATTTTAAGCCCGCAATACAACACGAGCTTTAATTTTACGGTTAATCAGCCGCTTCTTCGCGGGCGCGGTTTTGACGGTCAGCGGCGCGTTATCGAAATTGCGAAACGCAATCTTTCATTAACCGATTCGCAGTTTCGGCAAAGATCAATCGAGATTATCACGAACGTTCAGCGAGCTTACTGGGATTTGGTTTTCTCGCTCAGAAACTTGCAGGTTCAGCGCGACGGCGTGCGCGATGCGAAACAGCAGTTGGAGCATAACAAGCGCCTCGTCGAAGAAGGGCAACTCGCGCCGATTGATATTGTCGCGGCGGAAACTCAGGTGGCAAATCTCGAACAGAATGTTTACACGGCTCTCGAAGAAGTCGGACGCGCCGAAAACAATCTGAAAAATCTGATTGCCGAAAACCGCGAAGCCGAAATCTGGAACGAATCTTTGATTCCGACCGATTCGGTCAATCTCGATTCGCCGAATATAAATCTGCCTGACGCCTTAAATTTAGCTTTGCAAAACCGCCCGGAAATCGAGCTTAATGAAGTTGCAAAAAACATCAACGAGATTGACCGGCGTTTTTACCGCGATCAGACGAAACCGCAGATTGATTTGACGGCGAGTTACACATCGGCAGGCATCGGGGGAAGTGAAAACCCGAATTTCAGTAATCCCTTAACCCGTTCGGTCTGCGTTAATCCGAACTCGGCTGAATGTCAGGCGATTGTCTTGCAGCAGCAGCAGTTTTTGCAGGGCATCGGCGGCGCGGGGACGACTTTTACCGACATTTTAGCCAATCGCTACCCGACGTTTCGCGTCGGCGTAACCTTTAATCTGCCGCTTTTCGGCAACAAAACGGCGGAAGCGAATTTGGGAAAATCCCTGGTTCAGGGCGAGCAGATAAAAACTCAGCGCGAGCAGCTCGAACAACTGATTCAGGTTGATGTCCGCAACTCTCTGCAAACGGTGAGAACCGCCGAAGCGCGGCTTCGCTCGGCGGCAATTTCCCGCGCCAACAGCCAAAAGCAATACGAATCCGAACAGAGAAAGCTCGACGCCGGGCAATCGAATATTTACCAAGTTTTGGAACGCCAAACGGCTTTGATGAACGCCCGCAGCGCGGAGCTTCGAGCGCAAACCGAACTAAATAAAGCGATTGCCGAATTGCAGCGGGCGACGGGAAATTCTTTGAAGGCGAATAATGTCGAAACTCGTCTGAGAAAATAAATTTTCCATTTGGAAAAAAATTTCGACTTAAATGGAGAAATTGTCATCTAAGCGCCGGTTTGAGTTAATTTTAAGAAACAGTCTGAAAAGAAGGAAAGGGTAAAAATATAGCGGGAAACTATCCATTTTTACCTGTCAATTATCAATCATATTGGCGCAGTATTAAAGGTTTATTCACTGCAAAATAGTTGATAATGGATAGTTACTGCCTTTATTTTTCGTTTATTTTTAAGTTTCCAAATGCTTCTGAGAAGAATAATCCGGTAAGGCATTTATCTTAATTTCTTTGTGTTTTTTATCTCTTTATGGTAAAAAAATTCTAGCTTTGAACTTGTTTGAGTTCAGGCAAATCGTAAAGAAAGTATAAAACAGCCTGACGGATTCTCAGCATCTTGCGGTAAATCCTTTTATTTTCGGACTTTTTCGAGTAATCTAAATTTCTGTCAAATTATTTATTGGTAAAGATAAATTATTGGATATTTTTTGATACTACCGGGTTTTCGGTGCGTAAAAATTTGACAAAATTCAGAAATTTGGTTATAAAGAAAAGTTCACTAAATAAATGTACATAAATATTTTAGCTGTGTTGATTAACTCAGAACATTTATTTTAGGGATGAGTTAAGCCTTAGCCCTTCTTTTAGATTTTTTTATTATAAACTTTTATTGCGTTATAGTTGCCGAACCGAGCAATTTTAAGGAGTTCGCTTTATGTCTACAATCAATATTTCCCGCAAAAAACGAAGCTTTTCACTGTTAGCTCTTTTTGCCTTGTTATTTGCCGTTGCTTCAATTTCGTTTGGAACAATCGGCTATTCGGCGGATTCGCCCGTCATTGAGAATGTGCAGGAAGCAAAGCCGTCTTCCAAAGGCAGCAGGGTAAATTCCATCCTGAAAAATACCAGTTTCCTAAATTATTCCACTTTTACTCCAAACGCGACATTTGTCGTTAATAACAACGGCGACTCAAATGACGCCGTGCCCGGAGACGGAATTTGCGCGGATTCGCTGGGTAATTGCACCTTGCGCGCGGCAATTCAGGAAGCGAACGCCAAAACGGGAACTGATGAGATTACCTTTGATTTTGATGATCCGACGACTATTCAGTTAAGCCCGACTTTTACTCCCGCCGGTTTGGAAATCTATGAAGCGGTAACAATAAACGGTCCGGGAGCGCGGCTCTTAACGGTAAAGAGCAGCTATACGACTGTCGCAGACATATTTTACATCAATTATCCGGGAGCGGCGGAAACAAGTATAAGCGGAATCACCATCACGGAATCAGGCAGATTCGGGATAAATAACCCGGGAAAATTAAACTTATCCGATGTCGCTGTTACAGGAAACCGCGCCGGAATTACCAGTAGCGGCACGCTTAATCTAAACCGGGTAACTGTAAGCTTCAATACCGCCGGTGGGATGTTTATCGCTGAAGGAGCTGCGGTGAACATCAGCAACACGACAATCACCGGCAATTCTACTTTAAACCAAGGCGCGGGGATTTACAGTTCAACCAAGAATTTAACGCTCAATAACGTTACAATCAGCAATAACACCGCTACGGCAGGCGGCGGCGGATTGTATTATGACGGTTCGGAGTCGGGCGTATATATTCGCAACTCGATCATTGCGAACAATAATTCTTCTGCCGGAGCCGATGTCCTTTCCGCCAAGAGCTCGGATGGTCATAAATTTGTCTCTCGCGGTAATAATTTAATTGGCAGAAGCGATCCCAATATGGGCTTTACCAACGGGGAGAACAATGACAAGGTAGGAACAAACGCTTCTCCGATTGACCCGAAACTCGGACCTTTGCAAAATAACGGCGGGCAAATTGATACGCGGGCGCTTCTTTCCGGCAGTCCGGCGAAAGATGCGGGAAATATCTGCGTAACCGATTCGTCTTGTCAGACAAATAATCCCTCAACAAGTCTTACAACCGATCTTCGCGGAACGGGCTTTCCAAGAAAATACCAATCAGCCGTTGATATTGGCGCTTTCGAAACTTTTTACCCGGTTCCTTCAATCGGTTCATTTAGCCCGAGCGATTGGGGAACAGGCAGAGGCGAGCTTGATCTTATCGTAAAGGGCAGCAATTTCGTCGTCGGTTCGGTCGCTGAATGGAACGGGCAGGAAAGAGCGACGACATTTGTTTCCAACACAGAGTTAAAAGTTAAAATTTTAGCCTCCGACGTGCAAACATCCGGTGAGTATGCGGTGAAGGTTTCCAATCCCGACCCGAACGATGGAGATTCGCCATCCGTAGATTTCCCTGTCGCCGATTGTACATATTCACTCAATCCTACATCGCAAAATTTCACGCCCGCCGGAGGAAACAGCAGTTTTACCGTTTCAACCAGAGGCGGCTGTAACTGGACGGCGACTACCAGTGATTCTTGGATAACGATTAATAACGGAACCGGGAAAGGAAACGGAACCGTTACATTTACGGTTGCCGCCAATTCCGGGCAGGCGAGGACGGGAACTATTAATGTAAACGGAGCAATCTTTACTATTAATCAGGGTTCTACATGCTCGTATACACTGTCCTCAGTCAGCGCAAATTTCGAAGCAGCCGGAGGAAACGGAAACTTTACTGTAACGGCAACAGCCGGTTGTAATTGGACGGCGACTACCGGTGATTCGTGGATAACCGTTAATAACGGAACGGGAAGCGGAACCGGAACCGTTACGTTTACTGTCGCGGCAAATGCAGGTCCGCAAAGAACCGGAACAATTACAGTTGCCGGGCAGACTTTTACTATTACACAGGGAAGCAGTTGTAATTATTCGCTTTCCTCAACATCCGCAAATATTCCTGTAGGCGGCGGTAACGGAAACTTTACTGTAACGGCAACAGCCGGTTGTAATTGGACGGCGACTACCGGTGATTCGTGGATAACCGTTAATAACGGAACGGGAAGCGGAACCGGAACCGTTACGTTTACTGTCGCGGCAAATGCAGGTCAGGCTAGAACCGGAACAATTACAGTTGCCGGGCAGACTTTTACCATCAATCAAGAAGGCGCTTGCACTTACACCTTATCTAAAGAAACGGAGAATGTGGGTGCGTCTGCCGGAGGCGGAAGCGTAAATGTGACGACCGCCAACGGCTGCTCCTGGACGGCAGCTAGCAATGCCGCGTGGATTTCAGTCACGGGCGTCGGCAGCGGAACCGGAAGCGGAACTGTAAACTTTACATTTGCCGCCAACACCGGTCCGGCGAGAGAAGGAACAATTACAATCGCCGGAAAAACCTTTACGATTAAGCAGGCGAGTGGTTGTACCTTTACTTTATCTGGGTCTTCAATAGATATTTCGGCTGGAGGCGGCACGGGCAGTGTAAGTGTAATAGCCGCTAACGGATGTACGTGGACGGCAACAAAGAGCGAATCGTGGATAACCATTACCAGCGGCGCAAGCGGAAATGGAAACGGAACAGTAAACTTTACAGTCGCTCCGAATAACGGTCCGGCGAGAAGCGGAACAATTACCATCAACGGTCAAACGTTTACCATCAATCAAGCTAACGGCTGCACATTCAGTATTACCCCGACGAGCGGAAACTTCACCGCTGCCGGAGGAAGCAGCAGCTTTACTGTTACCACTAACACCGGCTGCGCATGGACGGCAACAAAGAGTGATCCGTGGATAACCATTACCGGCGGCGCGAGCGGAACCGGAAACGGAACTGTAAGCTTTACGGTTGCCGACAATACCAGCACGGCTAGAAACGGAACGATTACAGTCGGCGACAAGACATTTACAATTTCACAAGCCAGCGGCTGCACAATAACGCTTACACCGACCGGCACCAGTTTTGATGCTGCCGGAGGAAGCGGAAGCTTTAATGTTACGACCAGTAATCCTGCTTGTACCTGGACAGCCGCTCCTGCTCCTCAGCACCCATGGATAACGATTAACGGCTCGGCATCAGGAACCGGAAACGGCGTTGTTTCGTTCACGGTTCAGGCAAACGTAAGCCCCGCAAGAACCGGAACAATAACTGTCGGCGGGCAAACATTTACTATTAATCAGGGAAATGGCTGTACGTTTTCAATTGCTCCGACCGAAACAAATATTCCAGCCGGAGGCGGCAATGGCAGCTTTAACGTCAATTCAGGAGCGGGTTGTACTTGGACGGCAACCACGTCCGATTCATGGATAACGATTACGAAAGGCAGCACCGGAACAGGAAGCAATGTTGTCGAATTTTCCGTTGCTCCGAATATCGGTCCTGAGAGAACCGGGACTATCACGGTAAATGGAAAAACCTTTAAAATTATTCAGGCTAACGGTTGTACCTTTACCTTGTCTTCACCATCGACAAATGTTCCGTCAGGCGGCGGCGATGGAACTGTAAATGTTACAGCGGTGGGCGGATGTGCTTGGACGGCTGTCAGCAATGTTCCTTGGATAACGGTTACGGAAGGCGCTTCGGGAACAGGAAACGGCACAGTCAAGTTTACGGTCGCAGCTAATATCGGTCCTGAAAGAGAAGGGACAATTACGATTGGCGGAAAGACCTTTAAAGTCATTCAGGCGAACGGTTGTGTTTATACTCTTTCACCCACAAACACGAGTGTTAATGAAAACGGCGGAACCAGGAGCTTTAATATAAGTTCCGGTCCGGGCTGCACTTGGACGGCTGTAAGTAATGATCAATGGATAACCATTACAGCCGGCGCCGCGGGAAGCGGAAACGGTACGGTTACCTTTACAGTTGCCGCCAACAGCGGTGCGACGAGAGAGGGAACAATAACTGCGGGCGGTCAAACTTTTACCGTCTATCAGGTGAGCTTAATTGTTTCAAATACAAATAACAGCGGCACGGGAAGCTTGCGTCAAGCGATTCTGAATGCCAATAATACGGCGGGAAATGATGTCATTACTTTCGCGCCTTCAGTTGGAGGAATGATTACCCTGACCAGCGGGGAAATCGAAATTGCCAACAACGGAACACTTGAGATCAAAGGTCCGGGAACGAATTCTCTGACAATTTCCGGCGGCGGAAACAGCCGTATATTTTACATAAACGGCGCAACCGTTACCATCTCGGATGTAACCTTGACGGGTGGAAACGGCGTGGGCGTTGACAATACGGAAAATACCAAGAACGGCGGCGCTATTTATTCCAACCTTGGTTCGGTTACGCTTAACCGGGTTTACTTCTGGGGAAATAATATTTCCGCACCTGCCGGACAGGGAATAAACGGTCTCGGTGCCGGCTTGTATGTCTACGGCGGGCAGCATCTGATCCAAAATTCCAGCTTTTCCAATAATTCCGCTACTTATGGCGCCGGTTACTTCAATCAGAGCGGTTCGGTGACAATCTTGAGCTCTACCTTCTCCGGCAATATCGCAAGCAGAGAAGGCGGCGCTATTTACACTGCCGGAAATACGACACTGCGTAATACTACGATTAGTCACAACAAATCGGGAGAAGCCGAACATTCGGGCGCGGGCATAATGAATGAAGGCGGCACGCTCAATATGAGCAATACTATCATTTCCGCAAACACAGGAGCGGAAATTACATTTGCTGCCGGTTCGATTGTATCTGCGGGCAACAACCTGATCGGCGACGCGCCCGGTGATTCCGCTAACACAAAAAATCTTGTAGTTTATCAGGCATCGGATATCCGCGACGTTCCGCCGAAATTAGCCGTTCTCGATAACTACGGCGGCACAATTCAAACGGTAGCTTTAATGCCGGGCAGCCCGGCGATAAATGCGGGTAATAATGTTGACGCTCCGGCAACCGACCAGCGCGGCGGCGCAAGAATTATCAGCGATACAATAGATATCGGCGCGTTTGAATTTAACATTAGTTTTACACCGGTTAATTCGGTGCTCCCGGACGCTTCTTTGGGAGTTCATTATTATGCCGATATTAAAGCAGCCAGAGTTGTTGGGCATAATCCGTCTGAACCGTTTGAATATTTTGTAACAGACGGCTTTTTACCGCCCGGTATGACGCTCTTGAAAGAAGGAGGACTCGTTTCAGGAGTTCCGACGCAAAACGGTAGTTATAACTTTACTATCAAGGCAATCGGTACCGCGGACAGAACGGCTGGCGCGAACCAGTATTCCGTATCTATAGGCTGTTCTTATTCGATCAATCCTTCAAATCAATCGTTTAATACGGCTGGCGGAAACGGAACGATAAATGTAACTGCTACGCAAGGCTGCGCTTGGGCGGCGACGAGCAACGCGCCTTGGATAACTATAAACACAGGAAACAATGGAACCGGAAACGGCACGGTCACCTTCTCCGTTGCCGCAAATACGGGAGCTTTAAGAACCGGTTTAATAACCGTCGGCGGTCAGCTGTTTACAGTTAGCCAAGCGGCGAACACCACAAATTGCACATACTCGCTTTCTCCGGGAAGTATCAGTGTTTCAGCCGGGGGAGGTCCGGGCAGTTTCAATGTTAGTTCAGGCGCGGGCTGCGCTTGGACGGCGACGAGCAACGCTTCCTGGATAACAGTTTCAGGCGATAGTTCGGGAACAGGAAACGGTTCGGTTAATTTTACGGTTGCCGCTAATACGGGCAGCGCCCGATCCAATACCATAACCGCCGCCGGCAAGACTTTTACCATCAACCAAGCCGCTTCCGCTTCTCGCCCGGTTCAGTTTGACTTTGACGGCGACGGAAAAACCGATTCTGCGATTTATCGTCCGTCTGCCGGTGAATGGTGGTATCTCCGCAGCGGTGATAGCACAAATCGTGCTTTCCAGTTCGGTTTATCTACTGACAAAATTGTTCCCGCCGATTATACAGGCGACGGTAAAACCGATGTCGCTTTCTTCCGTCCTTCGACAAATGAGTGGTTTATCTTGAGAAGCGAAGATTCTTCATTCTATTCCGCTCCTTTCGGCGCAACTGGTGATATTCCCGCTCCGGCTGATTATGATGGTGACGGAAAAGCTGATATTGCTGTTTTCAGACCTTCGGAAGCGAATTGGTATATCAACAAAAGCTCAGGCGGATTCTCAATCCTGCAATTCGGTGCGGCAGGAGATATTCCTGTTCCCGCTGATTTTGACGGCGATTCAAAAGCGGATTTAGCAGTTTATCGTCCGTCGGCAGGAGAATGGTGGATATTAAGAAGCAGTGATAATGGAAACAGAGCTTTCCAATTTGGCAATTCAACAGACAAACCTGTTGCGGCAGATTACACGGGAGATGGAAAAACAGATGTGGCATTTTACCGACCATCAACTTCAGAGTGGTTTGTTTTAAGAAGCGAAGACGGTTCATTTTATTCCGCGCCGTTTGGAGCAGCAGGAGACATAGCGATACCTGGAGATTACGATGGAGACGGAAAGGCAGACATAGCAGTATGGCGTTCATCGGATACAAACTGGTATGTCGTAAAATCAAGCGGAGGATTTTCGATAGCGGCATTTGGTTCAAATGGAGATAAACCTATTCCCAATGCTTTCATTCCTTAACACATTTTTAAATTGGATTTCGGGTTGAAACTAAAGAAGGGCTTCGTTCTATACAAAAACGAAGCCTTTTTTTCTGTTTAATCTCTTTATGAAATTGGAGTTGTCGTGATTTTCGGTGTTGGTCCGGGATTCAAAAGCGTCGTATTACCGCTCGCGTCAACCGGAACGGGCGCTTCGAGGAATTGAATGTTGCGGACTCCGACCTGGGTGACGGCTTCGACGTAATGTTTTTCGCCGTCCTGGAGCGGGTATGCGGTTTCCACGATGACGCGCGGTTCGATTGCGCGGACTGTCGAGGCGTCGGAAATTTCAATCTGATCTCGCGGCTGAGCGAGAATGACTCCCGCTGTTTCGGGTTTGAGAATGTAGCGGAATTTTAGAAGCGTAACATGCTCGGCGATTACGCTGTCAATATAGCTCGCTCCTTTGACGCCGAAGGCGCGGCGCGTCAGCCTTCCTTCCGCGTCAACGAAATAATGGATGATATTAACGCGCATCAGCGACGCCGGACTTTCATTGATGTTTGTTCCCGACGCGAGCGGTCCGCTTAAGCCGAGACGATTCAGACCGATTGGATCGCCTTCGCCCCATGTAATTGAATTGTTCGTCTTATCAACGTTTGTAACCGTTCCGAACGCTCCCGTTCCGCCGCTGGTTATGTAATAAACTTCGCCGATGCTGAAATCGTTGATTCGGCTTGGCGGAATGCTGATTTGACCGGTGATGTAATTGCTGGCGTTAATCGGAATATCAATCGAAGAAAAAGCCGGGTCAACCGCCAGCATCGTTATCCGGTCGGTTCTTTCGAGTATGTTTATTTGCGGATTCGAGCCTGCGACTTTTACGTTGGAGGGAAGGTTGAAATCCGAAATTATCGCGCCGATGCTGACATAACCAAGATTCGACGGGTCAATATCAGCCGCATTTCGGATGGTTAAATAATTTGTAACGAACGCGGTCGGCAGCCATAAATTGGAAACTCCTTTCAAACCGTCACCGACGCTTAAAATATCACGGGTGAGAAATTCCTGCGCGTTGCGAGCGCCCTGCGTGGCGGTCGTCATTTCATAATTGGCGTTGGCGGTTGAAATTGTTCCCTGCAAAAGCTGGAAAGCGCCAGCCGTGATGATCATCATCAGGATCATTACAATCAGCAGTTCCATTAAGGAAAATCCAGATTCGCGCCTTTTTTTTTGGAAATCTTTCATTTTGAATTTCTCCCTTTACTGGAAACTCTGCCTAAAACCCGTCGCCTGAACATATTGGAAAAACGGTGTTCCGGGCGGAAGCTTGTTAGGCGTCAGGAAAGTTACGTCAAAGCTCCAGTTCCGGCGCGGCGGCGAATAATTCACGTTGCGAAAATCTTCATGCTGCGCTATGGCTTGCGTTGAATGGTAAAGCGGAACTAAAGAACCCGTGTGATTCCAAGGGTTTCCATTCCATAACTCCAAAAATCTCGGAAAATTATGAATGCCGCCATTGCGCCTCTGACCGGCGGCGTCTCTGCCCGGCGTTCCCGTCAAACTCGAAATATTTATTCCGGCGATAATTCCGACGCGCACCGATGTGGTTTGGGACGTGCTTGGCGAGTTTTCGTCAGCTATACGATTGGGACCTTCCGGGTAAAGAGCGCTGCTACCGTCAAACCACGTTTTTGAAAGCAGGAAAATCGCGTCGCAGACAATCGAAGCGGGAACCTGCGGTCCGGTGTAGCCGCCGTCGTTCAAAGTCGAGCCGTTTGCAGGAATTCCGGTGATTCCGGTCGTGTTGTAGTTGCCCCAGACATAAACCATATTTTCCGACGCGACCGTGATTCCCTTGGTCGGCGAAAGCTTGTTTCCGGCGGCTGTAAAGCTGAGCTTTTCGCCGTTAAAAAGACGCACGGCGCGGCGAAAATACGTTGTTTTATGACTCAAAACCGTATCAGCCCGCGTTTGCTTAATGATTGATGAATCCCAGGTAGTCCCGACATCCGGCAATTCGTTCGTGTCTTTTTGCAAAGTTCCTTTCTTGCTCGCTCCGCTCTTGGTCGAATCCCAGCCGAAATCAATCACGTCCTCGCCGTCGTCGAGCATACCGTTCGGACCGTATATGTCTTCGTTGTCAACCGTTCCGTTTGTGCTTTTGAATGTCGAGCCGTCTCTCAAATATTCGTTCTTAACTCTATCGCCGCGCCGGTCGGAAACATAAACAACATAACCGCCTTCATCCTTGATATTTGTGCTGACGGCGTTTGTTCCAGCGAGTAAATTATTGTCGTAAATGCCGTCGAGCCAGCGCGCCAGATTACGCATATTCAATTCGACGACGCTGGTAATGCCGCGCTCGTAAACACTGTAATGATCCATCGTGCTTCTGACCCAGCCTTCGCGGACGTTATAAACGTTTATCGGCACAATCTGGTTATAAGTTCCGCTCGGCACGGATTCGCGGACGTATAAGCCGTTGTCTTCGTCAGCCGTTAAGGGAGTTGTATTTATAAAACCGCGATTCGGGTAGAAAAGCGTCGAAGGGTCTTTTATTTCACCATCAGCGATGGTCTGCGAATTACTTATCAGATTGACCAAATCAAAAAAATTTCCCCGACGGTCGCGGCTTCCCTGCACGTAAGCCGCCCAGAGCGGTCTCTGTAAATAAACGATGCCGTTCGGCTCGCCGACCGTTACGCCCATACTCAAGATTGTCTGTGTAACATCGAGCGCTGTGCCGTCCGGTTTGACAACTTCGATCAGAATTCTTCCCTTGATTCCCGACCCGCCGGGAATGTCGTGCGGTCCTGATTTTTCGCAATTACTTTTTACTCCGCGCACGGTTTGCGCCGCAGAGGTAGAAGCGCCGTTGCAAGCCTTTTGGGTAATTGAATAACCGCTGACCGTTCCGGTGTCGGAAATTAATTTTAAAACATTCCCGCTTCCGAGAACGGAAGGCGTAAAACTCGAAAGGGCAACGCCTTTTCCGGCTGGAATTCCGGCAGCATTATTTGTTCCGCTGCCCGCCGTTTCATCGTCGAGCAGGATTCTGACCTGCGATTTTGTGTGATAACGCGAAGTCGAAAGAATGTCGGTGTCTGAAGACAGCGAGCGTTTGATTATCTCAGCCGGAGAGTTTCCGCCAAGTTCTAACGGAAGTTTTAATTGTTTCGCGCCGGTCGTTTGCGTCAAAAGCTGTCCGCCGAAGCGATTCGGAACGCCCGCCGAGGGCGATTTGATTGACTCGGTTTCCCACGAAGAGTTGGCAATTCCATTAGGGCTTCCAGGATAATATCCGCGGCTGCCTGCCGTGCTGCCTAAAATGTTCGGTCCGCCAACCGCTCCCGAACCTGCTTTAACGCTTCCGTTTCCCCGTGTGCTTTGCACGTCT
>DATHTS010000556.1:0-3166 GCA_035462935.1 Pyrinomonadaceae bacterium | reverse complement strand
TTGCAAAAGGACGCGCTTCGTTCATCATTCGCGCCCATTTTTGCGAACCGCAGCAATTTAGAAATTGAGTTTCCGCCGCCTCTTGCGCGGCATAATTTAACTTTTCCAATCCTTCGCTCATTCCGAAATTCGACCGTAAAGACGCAAACGGCTGACACCGCCGTCGGGAAAAATATTGAATCGAACGTGCGTTACCGCGCCGCAGTTTTTTATTTCGTCAACAAAAATGTGCCGCGTGTGTGCCTGAAGCTTTGTGTTCGGCAAAAGCTCCTGCCAGACAATTTCGTCCGTGCTTGTTCCGCTTCCGGCTTCAATCCGACAGCTTTCCGGGTAATTGCCTTTAAAATGCGAAGTGTCAACTTCGACGCGCTTTACGCTGCCGGCTTTCCCTAATTTTACAATGCACCAATCGTAACCTTCGCCCCGCCGCCGCTTGGTTTCCCAACCGTCGCTCATATCTTGCGCGCGTCCGGGCATAATCAAATTATGGCGATGCCCGAAAAACATATCGCTCGCTTCCAGAACGGTTCCGCCGTGTTCGACCGCCGCTAAATCAATTTCGCTCTCGCGTTTTTTCAAGGCTTCCCAATCCGGGACGACAACGCCGTAAACGCGAAGACGAGCCACGCCGCCGTCGGGATAAATTTTAAAGCGCAGATGCGTTACGCGCCGGTCGTGATTTACAGCAAAACGATTCTGCGAATCGCCTTCCAATTCCGTCTGCGGCAAAATTTCAACCCATTCGGTTTCCGCAGCGAGCAATTGCTCAACATCGGGCTGCCCGTCAACCGCGCAGGCTTCCATTGAGCAATGCGAAGGAAAATTGCCGCGAAAAAAACTCGTGTCAACAACGACGCCTTTTATGACGCCCGAAAGTCCCAAACGAATAACACACCAATCAAATTTCTCATCCAGACGCGGCGAGCGGCGACGGCGCGTCTCCCAGCCGTCCATCCATTTGCCGAGGTCCGTGTATTTGCCTTCGATAAAAATCGGCGCGCCCGGTTTGAGCAAATTTTCTTTCGGCGCGAAAAATTCGTCATTTGCATACAAAACCGCGCCGCCCAGTTTTTCGGAAGCTAAATCAACCAGTTCGGTAAAATCCATAATTAAAATTAAAATTCAAGAATTATAATAACTTCTGACTTTTGGAATTAGAAAGTACAAGACCATCAACAGCCACAAAACCATTGCCAGAAAAGGAACAAAAGCGGCGAGCCTTGTAATACTTAAATGTTTGCCGCGATTTTGGGTGATGCGATTCCATAAACCGGCATTTTTCTCTAAATCATCTGCAGTTTTTTCCGTTTCGCCGGTGTAGCGATAGTTGTCAACTAAATCTGAATATTTCTTATCGTCTTCTCCTTTTTTTCTCAATTCCGCCTTCAAAAGTCTTTCTGTCGTGTCCTTGATTTGCTCTCGGTAGATAAGCACCAGAAAGCGGTCTTGCCTGCCGAATTCCCACCAGATAACCGATATGATTAGCTCGATTACGGCGACTTCCAGGGTTATCGGCGTAAGTTCGCGGCTGGTTGTAAACAGATAAGCGAGCAGAGCCACCTCAGCCGTCAGGAAAAAATTAAATCGCGTCCACATTCTGCCCAGATGCGCAGTCAGATAGGCGATTTTTTGTTTGTAATCTTCCAGCAAAAAATCGCTTAGCGCGTCATAAAATTTCTCACTTAATTCGTCTTCTTCAATTTTATCTTTAGAGTCGTTCACAGCCATTCCTGATTAGGTCAATAATGCGCCGTTTGCGCTGGCGGCAAATTGCCCGTTTTTGTAAACTTCTTCGCCACGCACGAATGTCGCTTCAACGACGCCCTTTAAATTCATTCCCGAATACGGCGTTATTTTATTCTTAAATTGAATAATTTCCGGCGCAACTTTAAATTCTTTTTCCGGATGCCATATTACAATATCAGCATCAAAGCCGACCGCCAAACGACCTTTGCGTTTATCCAGACTCGCTAATTTCGCGGGCGACTCCGACATCCATCGGGTTAATTCACGCAAACCGAAGCCTCTCTTTTGCGCCTCAGTCCAAATTACAGGCAGGCTGAATTGCAAAGCCGCGATGCCGCCCCAGGCTTCCAGAAAATCGCCTTTCTCCGGCAGTTTTAAGTTCGGCGTGCAGGGCGAGTGGTCGGAGACGATCATATCAATCACTCCTTCACCAAGCGCCTCCCAGAGATTTTCGCGGTTCTCGCGCTCGCGCACAGGCGGGCAGCATTTAAAATGCGTCGCGCCGTCGGGAATCTCTTCCGCCGCGAAGGTCAGATAATGCGGGCAGGTTTCAACCGTCAGCGGCAAACCGTCAGCCTTTGCCGCTTTAAGTAAAGGCAAAACATCGGAAGAAGAATGATGAACAATGTGAACTCCGGCTCCGGTTTCCCGGCATAAGCGAATCATTAATTCAACCGCTTCATTTTCCGCCGCTCGCGGGCGTGATTTTAGAAAAGTTTGATAATCCTGCGCGTTTGCCCCTTTCAATTCTGCGGCTGCCGTTTCAATCGGTTCGGACAGTTCGGCGTGAACGAGCAGAACCGAATTTAATTTTGCCAATTCCGGCATCGCTTCAAGCAGATTTTTTTCGGTAACGTGAGGAAATTCATCAACGCCGGAATGCACCAGAAAGCATTTAAAACCGCGCACGCCGGCATCCAAAAGCGGTTTTAATTCGGGCGTGTTGCCCGGAATTACGCCGCCCCAAAAAGCCACGTCAACCCAGCATTGACCGTCTGCCGCTTCAAGTTTTTCTTTAAATCCGCTGAGCGTTGTAGTCGGCGGAATACTATTGAGCGGCATATCAACCAGCGTCGTCACACCGCCCGCCGCAGCCGCGCGCGTCGCCGTCGCAAAGCCTTCCCAATCGGCGCGTCCCGGCTCGTTAACATGCACGTGCGAATCTACAAGCCCCGGCGATACTACCGCATCACCCGCGTCCACGAGCAAAACCTGCTCCGGCACTTCATTCCATTCGCCCAGAGCTGCGATAACGCCTCCGCGAATATGCACGGATGCCGCGCCAATCCTATCCGGCATTACTACTCTTTGACTGCGAATAATTAAGTCTAACCTGTCCATATTTAATCCATAGAACGAATTTGCGTCACAAGGCAATTATTTTACAGTATTCGTTAATGTTCTTTGAAAAATAAATGCC
>DATHTS010000555.1:0-4537 GCA_035462935.1 Pyrinomonadaceae bacterium | reverse complement strand
CGCTTTCGCGCCGACAAAAATCTTCCCGAACGCGAAAAACGCGACAGTCGGCAATCTCTTTTGAAGAAATCCTTTTCCATTCTTCCGGTTTTGACGACATAAATTTACGTTTTCTATTAGAATTGTGTTCCGCCAATAAATCAAGTGTAGGATTAGAAGGTCAGAACCGCCTGCGTAAGCGGGCGGGTATTTCTCAGCGAAAAAAAACGCCCGCTTACGCAGGCTCTGACAAGTTATAATCCTGTCCAACATTTTTAATTTTAACTTTGATTAATAAGCGAGCTTGACGTGATTCATCCCGCGCTGAATCACGCGCTGACGGCGGACGACGCGCTTCGGATTTTTCTTCGGGTTAAAGACATTAAGCGGGCTTGGAATCATTGCCGAAAGATACGCGGCTTCCGACGGCGTTAGATTCGAGGCGGATTTATTGAAATAATAGCGCGAAGCGGCTTCCGCGCCGTAAATTCCGTCGCCCCATTCGATGACGTTGAGGTAAATTTCCAAAATGCGTTTTTTCGGTAATTCTTTTTCGAGGAAATAAGTAATTAGAGCTTCTCTTCCCTTTCGTAAAAACGAGCGCTCCTCGCTCAAATAAAGATTTTTCGCTAACTGCTGCGTGATGGTCGAAGCGCCGCGCTTAAACTGCGGCATCGGCGGAATCCAACTGTTCGGGTCATAATCGCCTTCTTGTTTCGCTTCCTTCTCGCCTTCCCTCTGCGCTTCTTCCCACGCTTTATTGATCGCGTCCCAATCAAAGCCGTCGTGCTGAAAAAATCTCGAATCTTCCCCCGCAATCACCGCTCTTTGCAGATGCGGCGATATTTGCTCAAGCGGCATCCAGATTTGATATTTTTTCGGCTCTTTGCCATCGGCTTTGGCTTCCGAGATGCGGTAATCAATCATCGAAGTCGTTACCGGATTCTGCGTGCGAAGCCGCGAGATGTTCGGAAAAGTCGCAAATTCATACAAAAGCCAGACGATAATTGCGCCGATTAAAACTAGAAATAAGATTTTTGTCCAATACCACATTAGGATTTTAGATTTCGGATTTCGGATTTGGGATTGCTTTAAGATAAACGTCAGCCTTTTTTATTATGTTCCAAATCAAAGATAATCCAAAATCTAAAATCTAAAATCCAAGATTGCCGATCATATTCGCCACAATCTTTCCCGAACTGATCACGCCCGGAAGTCCAGCGCCCGGATGCGTTCCCGCGCCGACAAAATAAAGGTTTCCGACATCCTCGCTCTTGTTGTGCGGGCGAAGATAAGCCGATTGCAAAAGCGTCGGCTCGACTGAAAACGCGCTTCCGAGATAGCTGTTCAAAGTTCCCTCGAAATGCAGCGGATCAATATAATGCTCGGAAACAATATGCTTTGAAAGCTCCGGCATATAATGCTTTTCGAGATAATTTATAATCAAATCCCGATACGGCTTTGCCTCCGCCCGCCAATCAACCTTACCGCCCAGATGCGGAACGGGCGAAAGCACATACCAGCAATCCGAGCCGTCGGGCGCGAGAGAAGGATCGGTCGCCGTCGGGCGGTGCAGGTAAAGCGAAAAATCTTCGGCGAGAATCTTCCGTTCAAAAATATCTTCCAAAAGTCCCTGATACCGCTTGCCCATCAAAATCTCGTGATGCGCCATATTCTCGTATTTTCTGTTCGTGCCGAAATAAACGACAAATAGCGACATCGAATAATTTAATTTCTTCAAATATTTATCTGTATATTTATTGCGGAATTTTGGCGAAATCAGGTTCATATAAGTAAAAGCAATGTCCGCATTACTCACAACCACGTCCGCATCTAAAATCTCGCCCGTTTTCATTCTCACGCCTTTCGCCTTTCGCGCCGTTTCATCAATCAAAATCTCTTCGACTTCCGCTTCCGTGAAAATCTCGCCGCCAATATCGAGAAACAAATCGCCGAGCGCTCGAACCAGCGCGCCCGTTCCGCCCATCGCAAACCAGACGCCGAATTTCTGCTCCAGTTCGTGAATCATCGCGTAAATCGAAGTCGCTTTGAAAGGGTTGCCGCCAATCAAAAGCGGGTGAAACGAAAACGCCTCGCGCAGTTTTTCATTTTTAAAATATTTCGAAGCAAACTTGTAAACCGAACGGTCGGAGCGCAGTTTTATCATCTGCGGAACAACCTTCGCCATATCCCAAACGCTCGAAAAAGGCTGGTCAATCATTTCAAACCCGACGCGGTAAATCTCGCCCAAATCCTCCGAAAAGCGTTTATAATTATCCGTTTCATCCGGCGCGATTTTGCGGATTTGCTCTAAAAGATTTGCTTTATCGTCGTTGTAATTAAAAACCGTGCCGTCTTCCCAGCGAATGTTGTAAAAAGGATTTATCTTAACCAGTTTGACATAATCGGCAGTTTTTTTACCCGCCATCTCGAACATCTCATCAATCAGCCAAGGCGCGGTGATAATCGTCGGTCCGCCGTCAAAAGTAAAACCGTCCTGCTCGTAAACATAAGCTCTGCCGCCGAGTTTGTCGCGTTTTTCGAGAATCGTTACTTCGTGTCCCCGCGCCTGAAGCCGAATCGCGCACGACAGTCCGCCGAACCCGCTGCCGATGACTACAATTTTCATTTATTCAAATTTTAATCGAGTTTATAGTAAAAAGATGTAAGTTTTAGATTAAAAAAGGCAGAAAGAAAATTCAAATGTCGCATTTTCCTTCTGCCTCTGTGAAAATTAATTAT
The DNA here is from genome assembly GCA_035462935.1 of Pyrinomonadaceae bacterium. Taxonomy (GTDB): domain Bacteria; phylum Acidobacteriota; class Blastocatellia; order Pyrinomonadales; family Pyrinomonadaceae; genus DATHTS01. Next base: position 1,816 of record DATHTS010000555.1, on the reverse strand, counting down.
GAAAAATTGATTTATGGTTCAACTACTGTATCGGTCGGAAGTCCCCAAGGAAAAACGCTGATGCCGTTTTGACTACCATAAATCCAATAATATGCTTGATCTGAACCGGGTCGCCAAATCGCCAAATCTGTTATTCCGTCGCCGTCATAATCTCCCGGAACAGGTATATCACCATCAACTCCCCACTTAGCCGCTCGAACTGTGTTATCCGAACTTCTCAACCACCACCAAGTACCGTCCGAACTTCGCCAAATTGCCACATCTCCGATGCCATCCCCGTCAAAATCTCCGGGAATAAACCGATCATCTATTTTTCCGAATGGAACAACACGAGAAGCGCCCGTCACTATATCCGTAATTGATACGGCGTTGTTATTAATTTGAAAATCAAATTTATAATGAACTCTATCGGCGCGCCCATCTCCGGTCATATCACCGCCTCGAAACGGACGAGACTGCGGAGGAATTTGAAATTGTAACCCGCCGGTTGTGCCGCTGTAATTGACGTAAACATTTGTAGGAGCAGTCGTGGGAGGCTCTGAAAATTTGCTTATCCAAACTGCCGGATCGGTTTTACCGTCGCCGTTATAATCCTGCTGCATCGGCGCGTGTGCGGGAACAACATCCGCAAAACCCACCTGCGTAAAATTATTGCTTCCGCTGTTCCAAATCCAAAAGTAATGAATTATCGGAGGAAAATTTACCGGACGGAAAATAGCTATGTCGGTTTTGCCGTCGCCGTCATAATCTCCCGGCGCGTTCATATCGCCGTCTATTCCCCACACAAAGGCTTTAAATCCGTCGCGGCTTTGCCAGATATACCAAACTTTTGAGTGTGAGCTTCCCTCTCTGCGCGTGACGGCAAAATCCGTCTTGCCGTCGCCGTCGAAATCATTCATCTTGCGAAACATATTTTGGGAGAAACCTGTTATCGCCCAAACAATTATGATTAAACCAAGTCCCGACAATCGAACATAAACTTGTCCAACATAACTTTGCATTTTATTCTCCTGACAAAATATAAAATTAGGGTCAGCTCGCCTTGCATAATATCATATTTTTCAATAGTTTATTACTTTTTTTTCTTTTTTGCTAAAGAAAACTTTCTTGACCGCCCGGATAGTATTAGCGTGAATTTCAACCGTGTCATTTATATCCAAAGCGTAACCACCGGACATTGTTCTGATGATTGGCGTGCGATGTTCTTTGGCAAATTGCAAAACTATCCGGTCGCGCTACATTAAGCCTTCAATTGATAAATTCAAGCGTCCGAGTTTGTCTTTTTCGAACGGATCGCCGCTCAAAGCCCGCCGAAACCGCTGCCGATTACAATAATTTTCATTTTTTTTACAGCAATATTCTTAATTTAAAAATTGTGGGTATCAATAGATTAGAAACTACAAAAGGAAATCACAAATGACAGGATTTTTTAATCTTGAGCTAATTCAATCAAAGTATCAATCCAAATTCTGAAGCGAGGGCATTTTTGGAGCATTGTGTCCAACCCAATTTCCAAAGCCAGCATATTTCCGACCAAAACCTTGCTATATTCGGGAATGATTTCCAACAAACGTTTTGACGGCGCCGTTGCAGGATTATCATTTATCTCTTCAGGATTGGGATAATTTTCGACTATCTTTTCTGTTTGTTTCGCTACTTTGCTTTCATAATAATTTTCAAAACCTTGATTTGATGAAAACAACAATGCCTCAAACTCATACTTCTGGATATATGGAAAAAATCTTTCATTCTCCAAATCAGCTCTCATCGCATTTTCAAGACAATTTATGCGCTCGTCAATGTTGTAGATTTTACT
>DATHTS010000554.1:0-11574 GCA_035462935.1 Pyrinomonadaceae bacterium | reverse complement strand
CGTTTTTCGCCAAGCTTCTGCTTTCGATAAATCTTTTCGCCGCCGCCTGCTCGCACGTTTCGCTGCTCTCAATCGCCCGTCTCGCCCGAAAATTTATCTGGTCCCTTTACGCCGTCCATATCTCGGTTTGGAGTCTGACGGCGATTTTGCTTTATTCGATTTGGCAAAGTTTTGAAAATATCTCCGATTTTATGATGCGCATCATCGGCGTTTTATCAATCGTCATCGCGGGTCTCACGATCATCACGCCGATTTTCCATCGTTTGAGTGGGCAAAAAAACGGAGTTGAGGAAATTGACGCGCGCATCGCGGAACTTAAAGAGCAGCTTTTACGTCTTGAAAAGCAGCGCGAAGAAATGATTAACGCCGGAGGAAACGTTGATGCGTCATAAAATCGTCGGGGAAAGAATTTTTCTGCACCGCTACGAAATTGATTTTACGGAGAAGCTTTTCGAAGCCGCAATGGAATCGCGCGGCGGCGAATTTACGCGCTGGATGCCCTGGTGTCACGAAAATTATTCAATTGAAGACAGCCGATCCTTCGTAAAACTCGTCGTTGATGAGTGGGAGAAAGAAATGCGTTTTGGCTTTGCGATTTTTGACACGATAAGCGGTGAGTTTTTAGGCGGTATCGGTTTAAATCAATACAACGATACTCACAAATTTATCAATCTCGGCTATTGGATTCGCACAAGCCGGCAAAATCGGGGATTTGCGAGCGAGGCGACACGGCTTTTGGCGCGGGCAGGCTTTGAAGATTTGCCGATCAATCGCATTGAGATTCTCGCCGCAATTGAAAACACAGCGAGCCACCGGGTGGCGGAAAAAGCGGGCGCGACGCGGGAAGGCGTCTTACGAAAACGTCTTCTGATCGGCGGCAGAGTTCACGACGCAGTAATGTTTTCCTTTGCGCGCGAAGATTTTAATTTGTAAATCAATTTTTATATTTAATCGGGTCTTTCACGCCCGCCAGTTCAAAACCGCGCAAGCGCAAAGCGCACGAATCGCAAGTCCTGCAAGCGAGGGTTTCGCTTCGATAACACGACCAGGAAAGATGTAAAGGCGCGTTTAGCTCGATTCCTTTTTTGACGATTTCGGCTTTTGAAAGATGAATGATCGGCGTTTTGATTTTTATATTCGTGTCGGGTTTGGTGCCGGCTTCGATTGTTTTTTCAAAGGCTTCGTAAAATTCCGGTCGGCAGTCTGGATAGCCGCTTGAATCTTCCGCTACCGCGCCAATGTAAATCGAATTCGCGCCAAGAACTTCCGCCCAACTCGTAGCAATCGCCAGCATATTTGCATTGCGAAACGGAACGTAGCTGGTCGGAATTTCTTTCGAATCGAGATCCGCTTCCGTTACTTCAATATTTTCGTCGGTCAAAGACGAGCCGCCGATTTTTGCCAGATATTCAATCGAAACGTCCAGCCGCTTTTCCGCGCCGTAAAAATCGGCAATATCGTTAAACGCCTTCCGCTCGCGCCGCTCGGTTCTTTGACCGTAAGAAACGTGCAAAAATGCGATCTCGTCGCTTTCGGCTTTGGCAATCGCGGCGGTAACGCACGAATCCATTCCGCCGGAAACAAGACAGACGGCGATTTTGGATTTTGGATTTTGGATTTTGGATTGACTCATTGAAGATTAAAATTATTTTCCCAATTCTTCCTGCAAAATCTGCGATAATTTCCAAATCAGATGAAGCCCCGGATTGTCGGGCGTGTATGAAACTTCCATCATATCGTCAACGGTAATTGCCATTGCAATACGCCCGCGTCGCGTGTAGATAATGCCGACATCGCTTCTGAGGCGGTCGAGCGAGCCGGATTTCGAGGCGCTCGGAACAGTGTCGCGCAGATTTCGCCCGATGCCGTCTTTGAACTGCTGACGCTTGAGAATGGCGAGCATTTCGTCTGAGGCTTCTTTTGAAACCACCTCGCCTTTTTCCAGCATTTCCAAAAGCCTGACCATATCTCTCGGCGACGAAACGCCGAGACCGAAAAGCCGCAAACGCGGGTCGGAATTAGCTTTTGAATCGCCGCCGCCGAAAACCTTCCGCAAGCTGCGCGTCTGGCGCAGACCGAGCCTATCCATAAAATCGTTGACATTATCCGCGCCGATTTTATCCAAAACCAGATTTGTCGCCGTGTTGTCGGAAACGACGATCATCAGATGAACAGCGGTTCGCAAATCGAGTTTTGTATTATCGGAAAACTCGTGCAAAATGCCCGAACCGCCGACTTTCTTTTCTTTCGTTAAAATGATTTCGTCATTCCAATTAACTTTTCCTTCCGTAACCTGCCGAAAAGCTTCAGCCATAATCGAAAGTTTTATCGTGCTGGCAGTGCGAACCTGCTCGTCGGCGCGAAGCGCGTAATCTTTGCCGGTATCGAGATTCTTCGCGTAAATCCAGACTTTGCCGCTGAAATTTTTCAGTTCATTTTGTATCTTTTCGTCCAAAGTCTGCGGCTGAACTGCCTGTATTGGCGTCGGTATGGGCGTTGGTTTCGGCGTTGGCTTTTGCGCAAAGGCAGGCTGCGAAAGAAGGATTAGAAATGCGACAAAGATGATTTTTTTGCACATATAATTGTTTTACGGTTCTTGCAAAGTCGGAATCTGCGCGAAATTCATTTCTTTGCGGGCAAAATCTATCAGTTATCAGTTATTCCGAAGGTAAAATTAAAACTTTTCGGAATAGTTGTTAGATGACAGTTGATAACTGATAGATTTGTCTTTTCAATTTCTGACTTTGCAAGAGACCTATATAATTGTTTAGGCTAAAAAGCAATTTTGCTTTGATAACAATTAACCGATTAAAAATAGAAGGTTTTCACAAAAACTAGGCGACCTTTTTTACTTGTTGAGAATGTTCGGAAATGCTGTTTAAAGCCCTTTCTCTTTTTCCGATATTTTTTATATTTTGAGCAAGGCTAAAGGCGCGCTCAATTCTGTCTTCCGAAGCAAAGTTTTCCGCGATTTCAGCTAAAACGCTCGATGAATCGAGGCTGTTTTGAAGGCTTTCCGATTCTTCGCCATCCCGGGCAATCTCGATTGCCTTCTGCCAGACCTCATCCGCTCTGTAATACGACTTAACTTTCCATAAAGATTTGGCAATTTTGTGTAAAAGCTCGGCTTTCTGCCAGGCAGAAAGATTTTCGCTGATTGAAGCTTTTTCCGCTTCGGCAAAAACATAGAAGGCTTTTTCGAGATGTCCGATTGAGGCTAAATAATTAGCGATCTCCCGCAATGACTCGCTTTTCTCATAGTTTTCCGACATTAGTTGGGCGATGCCGAAAGCCTTCTGCCAATCGCCGCCCTTTAATAACCAATGAATGATATTGAGCAACTGCCAATCCCGGTCTTCTTCATCTTGAATTGAAAGGGCAAGGCTCACCGCTTCAAAGCTCTCCCGAAAATTTTCATCCTGCAAAATTTCACCAATCCGATTTAATTTATCGGTTTCAGTATTCATATCTTTTATTTAAGCATAAGTTTAGCGTATTTAGACAGCAAAATTTTAATATCCTGCGCTTCAAGATCGGGAAACCGCAGCGACCAGTGTCCTTCGCCGAACTGCGGCGTGTATTCGGCGATTCCTTCCTTCAACATAGGTTCGATAATTTCTGCCACTGTTCCGGCAGCCTTTTCACTTTGATAAAAAGCCCGAATCGGTAAATTGTATTTGTAACCGGACAGAGGATTTTCAAAAACCGAAACACCGTCTTCATCTATTCGAAAAGCGCTCGGATTTGTGCCGTTCAAACCGCGATAAAGTGTAAGCGTTATTTCCGGCATTTTCTAAACCCCGTGAACGTCTGCGCCCCAGATGTATTTGTGAAGCTGCAAGTTAAGTCTTACTTTCAACCCGCTTTTAGCAACAGTTTCGGCTATTTCCGCCAAATTTTCAATCCCGAAAACGGGCGAAATCAAAATGGCTTTAGCGCGGTTTTCCAAATCGTATTCGGTGATGATTTTTTTGGCAAATTCCCAATCGTGAACATCGGCGATAACAAATTTCACTTCGTCTTTTTCCTTTCTGAGCTTTTCCAGATTCGTCCAATAATTTCTCTCCGATTCGCCCGAAGCGGGGCATTTCACGTCCAAAATAATTTTGGCGCGTTCGTCAACTTTTTCCGTCGAAAAGAAGCCGCCGGTTTCGATCAAAACTTCGTAACCTTTGTCCAAAAGCCCGGTGATAAAAGGATAAACATTCTTCTGCGCGAGCGGGTCGCCGCCGGTAACTTCGACGAGATTGCAGCCGAATTCTTCCAACTGCCGGAAAACTTCTTCAAAACTCATCCGCGTTCCGCCCGTGAAAGTGTATTCCGAATCGCACCAGACGCAGCGCATCGGGCAGCCCGTCAGACGCACAAAGCTGCAGGGGCGTCCGGCGTGAGTTGATTCGCCCTGGATTGAGAGGAAAATTTCCGTAATGCGTAAATCCATAAAGAAAAATTAACAGGGATAGATGGGATAAACAAGGATGGATTAAATTTCACCCTGGCTTATACCTGTATTGACAAATAAGGTTAGCAACAAATTTCAAGTGTTCAGAGTCCACGCTTTAGCGTGCCAAGCCCGCCGCGCTTCGCTGGCGGGCGGCAGCCTGAAGGCTGGACTCTGAACGCGCTAACCTTATTTGTCAATACCTATACCTTCTATCCCTGTTAATTCTCTCTCGTTTCGCCTAACGATTTTGCGGCGAGATAAACGTAACCGCTTCGAGTTCAGCCAGAGAAACAATTTTCTCAATAACAATTCGTCCAACAACCGCTTTTGCCGAAGGTATTTCCGTCAACACTTCAAATCCGTGTTTTTTCAATTCTTGGATTGTTTCGGGCTTAAGTTCCTTTAAGCGAATAATAACATCAGCCTTTCCGTTTTGGACAAATTTCGCCTCGTCCGGCGCGGCTTGCGTTTGATTATTTCGCAAACGCTCGATGAGATTGAAGACTGCCGTTGAAACTTTGGCGGCAATTTTGCGGCGTTTTTGCTCTTCGGGCGAAAGCTTAACGACAAAATCTCTGAATCCGATTTCGACCTGCGGCTTTTTCTTTTCGAGAACGAAATTATAGACAATCAAACCGGTAATTTGATTCGCTTTGCCTTCCGGTTGATTTATCTTAAATTTGCTGCTTCGGGCGGCTTGCTCGGATGCGACACGCAGAGCCTGATGCCCGCTTTCGGCTGCCGCCGATACGACCCTGCCTGATTCGTCAATCGTAACTCTCACGTTTACCAAGCCGTCGCTTCCGTCCCAAGTTTTGTTCGGTGAAAGAATAGGTTTGGGCAATTCTACAGCCTTTCCGCTCAACGTAGCCGAGCTGTTTTCCCTGACTTCGCCAGTTCGGAAATTAGTCGTTTCCTGTCCGTCAATGACAAAAGAATTGTCTGCTCTTTTCCGGCTGTCGCCCGAACCTCTGCCGCTTCCTGAACCACTGCCAATGCCTGAACCGTATCCGAAATTTTCCGGCTTTATTTTTGTTGTTACTGAAGAGTCAGTCGTGTCAATCATTCTGGATTCGCTTGTCACAGTAACTTCAGCAGCGATTGCATTAACTTGGTGGGTGCCGCTTATTGGTTCAGGGCGAGTTTTCGCAGCGGTTCTCAGCGTGCTGGTAAAACTTTTACCTTTTGCTAAAACGCCACTTTCATCTCCAAAAACGCCTTCGCGGCTCACGCCATCGGGCATCTCAACGGGGACTTCGATTCTGCGCGGCTGTCCGCCGTCGGTTACTATTCGTTCTTCGACCGCGACAAACGACGTGAACTGCGTCATCAAGCGATATTCGATGCCGAGATTTGTAATCGTGTCTTTGATTTCCGTTTTGGCGTTTCCGTTTTGAATGCCGTTCCAATCAAACGACATCAAATCGTCAATTCTCGTTCGCGCCCAGAGCGTTGCCAGAACGTCGTGATTCGGCTCGCTGGCGGGAAAATTGACGGGAATTTCCCTGACAATTTCGCGCCCGAAAGATTTGCCTTTTAGTTTAATTACGCCGTTTCCCGGCTGCGTGAAACGACCGTAAATAACGACGGGCTTCGCGCTGAAAAGGTCGTTGATTCGTTTAGGATAAACGTCAGCCGCCTGCAAATTGCCGAAATCAAACGAAATATCCGTCAAAAGCGGGCTTCTGACGCGCTCGTGAAAGCGGTGGGCGGCTGCTGAGCCGTCATCGTTGAGCGCGACGTATTCGACTTCGCCGCGTCCTTCTTCCGCCATTTTGTCCAGAAGAAAACGGTTGACCGAACTTCCGATGCCGAAGGAAAACACGCGGGCGTTCGGATGCCTCTGAATCTCGCCGATGATTTCCATATCGTTGCCGACATAGCCGTCGGTCATAAAGCAAACGACGCGGATATGCTGCTGAGAATTCGTTGGCTCAAGCGCGGCTTTTATCGCTTTCATCATTTCCGTCCCGCCGCTTCCGCTTCTCGAAGCGAGAAATGCCTGCGCTTTTCGCAGGTTTTCCGCCGTTGCCGCAACAGGTTTTTCAAATAAAATGTGCGTGTCGCCCGCAAAAGTTATCAAATTAAAAGTGTCCTGCGGATGCAGACCGTCGAGCGCAAGACGCATCGCTTCTTTGGCTTTTTCAATCGGGAAACCCGACATCGAGCCCGACGTGTCGAGAACAAAAACGATTTCTTTCGGAGTTACATCCTGCGCTCGCGGCTCGTCGGGCGGCTGCAAGATCAGCGTGAAATATCCGCCTTTTTCGCCGCGATGCGTCAAAACCGCGTCCTCGATTTTTTTACCCGAAACGTCGTAACGAAGAATGAAATCTTTATTCGGAATGGTCTTTTCGTTTTTGAGCTTGACGCCGTAACTGCTCGCCGAAAGCATCAAGGATTCGATTTCGTGAGTTTTTGAAACGACAGATTGGAGCGGAACGCCCGCATCCAGTTTAACTTCAATCGAAATATCGTGACCGGCGCGCTCTTTGGCAGGCATCGGCGTGATTTTCGAAGCGTCGGGAACTCTATCGGTATCGGGCGCGAAACCGCCGCCCTGTTTTCCGGTCGGATTTCCGGGAATATAACGCGGTCCGACGACCATCGGAAATACGAATTCGTAAAATCCGTCTTCGTATTTCAAAGTTTCGACATAGCTGATCTCGATGATGATTTTCTCGCCCGGCAAAATGTTGGCGACCGACTGCGTGAAAATATTCGGGCGTTCCTGATCCAAAAGACTGGCGATTTGCCCGTTTGATTTCGCCGCTTCATAGACTTCGCGGGCTTCCTCGCGCTTCATAACGCGCCCGCGCACGACGCGCTCGCCGATTCGCATCGTCATATCGTCAACCGCCGCCGATTGCGGAAGCGGAAAAACATAAACGGCTTCGATTTTCTCGCTGAAATTGTTTTCAAATTCCTGCGTAACGCGAACGCGGGAAAGAAAGCCGGAAATTTCGGCTTTGACGTTTGTGTGTTTGAGCGGAACTAAACCGGCTGGTTTTCCGTCCGCAGTGACGGCTTCGAGTTCGCCTTGCGTAACCTTTTGCGCCTGAACGCCGAGAGCTAAAAAAAGGCACAGAACGACCGGAAAGATAATTTTTCTCATACTTCACCTCAAATTGAATTTTCTAAATTGTCTTCCCGCGAGATTTCAAATACTTCGTAGTTTGAAACCCGCAACCGGTTGCTTTTCGGGAAAAAAATTTGTCAATGACAGTTTGGGAACGCAGACATGCTGAGAGACTTGCAGAGAATTATTTATTCGCGGGAAGATTGTAAACAACAACTCCCAAAACTCTAAAGGCATAAAGCGTTTTGAATATTTTAATTATTCAGAAATTTTGAGTTACAATTTTCAAAAAGAGGAAATATCTATGAGAAAACAGCTAAAAGATTTTATGGAAGCAATCGGAAAAAACGCGGTTGCCATAATACCGGCGGCGCACGAAGTGACGCGCAGTTACGACACGGAATTTAAGTTTCATCAAGACCCGGATTTTTATTATCTGACCGGATTTCCCGAACCCGACGCGATTGCCGTTATTAATCCTTCGAGCCGGAAAAACAAATACACGCTTTTTGTCCGCCCGCGCGATCCGCTGATGGAAACCTGGTATGGCAGACGCGAAGGCGTGGAAGGCGCGAAGAAAAACTACGGCGTTGACAAGGCTCTGCCGATTGAAAAGTTTGAAACGGAGCTGCCGAAATTGTTGAACGGAAACGAAAAGCTTTATTACCGTTTCGGCGTTGACAACAAGCTCGACCAACAAATTCTGCATTATCTTTCCGGTCAAAGATTCCGGCGTCTGAAAACCGCGTATCCGCCGCACACGATTATTGACCCCACGATGATTATCGGCGATATGCGCCTGCACAAAACCGAAGAGGAAATCGAGATAATGAAGCGCTCGGCGGAAATCGCGGCGGAAGCGCATATTCTGGCGATGCAAAAGGTTAAACCCGGAATGAACGAATACCAAATCGAATCGCTGATGGAAGCCTATATGCGCGACAAAGGCGCTTCGGGCGTCGCGTATAACTCGATTGTCGGCGGCGGCGAAAACGCCTGCATTCTGCATTACGTCGAGAACAACTGCGATTTGCAGGACGGCGATCTTCTTTTAATTGACGCGGGCGCAAGCTACAAAGGCTACGCCTCGGACATCACGCGCACTTTTCCCGTCAGCGGCAAATTCACAAAGGCGCAGCGCGAAGTTTACGACATCGTTCTCGACGTGCAGCTAAAATGCATCGAAGCGACCAAAACCGGCACGACCATCAAACAGCGTCAGGATTTATCAATCGAACTGCTGACGGAAGGAATGAAAAAACTCGGTCTTTTGAAGGGCAAAACCGAGGATTTGATCAAGGATAAAAAATACGAAAAATACTATATGCACGGCGTGGGGCATTATCTCGGCTTAGACGTTCACGACGCCGGACGCTATTTCACCGACCAAACGGCAAAAGAGTCCCGCCCCTTCGCGCCGGGAATGGTCTTGACGGTCGAACCCGGACTTTACATCCCGCCCGACGACAAAGACGCGCCCGCCAAATATCGCGGCATCGGCATTCGAATTGAAGACGACGTTTTGGTAACGGAAGACGGAAACGTGAATCTGACGAGCAAAGTGCCGAAAGAGGCGGAAGCGATTGAGGAATTGATGAATAAAGGAAAAGCTAAAAGTGCCAAAAAATAATTAATTTTATGTCGGACAATTCCCCGAAATCAACACAAAAAAACTCCCCTCCTTTCAAAGGAGGGGTGCGCCTTCAGGCGCGGGGTGGTTCTGATTCTCAAGCAACAAATAAGTATAAAGAAAAGATAAACAACTTGCCTTATCTAAAAACTTTCAGAAAAGAACTAAGAAACAATTTAACACCTGCCGAAGCAAGATTTTGGAAAATCGTTCAAAACAAAAATCTCGAGGGCAGAAAATTCAGACGACAGCACAGTGTCGGCAATTACATTCTGGACTTTTATTGCCCGTCAGAGAAATTAGCAGTTGAACTAGACGGTGAAGTTCATTTTGGCGACGCCGCCCGCGAATACGATTATGAGCGCCGGTTGTTTTTGGAACATTACGGGATTAAGGTTCTTCGTTTTGAAAATAGGCTGATTTTTGAAGACTTAGAATGGGTGCTCGGTGTTATTAAAAATAATTTTGGGTGGAGTAAGACAACCACCCCGTCGCTTCGCGCCACCCCTCCTTTGGAAGGAGGGGAGTTTTTTTAGTTGAATTTTATATAAAGTAAAACTCATATGACTATTCAAGAATATTTAGAAAACGTAAACAGAAGAGTCATTACCGGAATCTCCCGCGAACATAGTTACAGGGGAGATTTGCAAACTTTAATCGAAAGCTTGGCGGGCGGCGTTTTGGTTACGAATGAACCCGCCCGCATCAAGTGCGGCGCGCCGGATTTTATTATCACCAAGAGGGATAGTCCCGTCGGCTACGTCGAAGCTAAAGACATCGGCAAGGATTTGAGCGGAAAGGAATTTAAAGAGCAGTTCGACCGTTACCGCCAATCTCTCAATAATCTGATTTTTACCGATTATCTCGATTTTCATCTTTACATTGATGGTAAATTCGTAACTTCCGTAAAAATTGCCGAAATCGAAAATGGAACAATCAAGCCTCTGCCGCAGAATTTTGACCGATTTACCGTTCTGATAAAAGATTTTTGCTCGTATGTCGGGCAAACAATAACGAACTCGAAAAAACTAGCCGAGATGATGGCGGGCAAGGCACGAATTCTCGCCCAAGTTATCGAAGAAGCGTTGGAAAGCGACGAGGAAACCAATGCAAACAGCACTTTGAAAGAGCAGATGAAAGCCTTTCAGGACGTTTTGATTCATGACCTCACGCCGAAGGAATTTGCCGACGTTTACGCCCAAACAATCGCCTACGGGATGTTTGCCGCCCGGCTGCACGATCCGAATCTGGAAACTTTCTCGCGGCAGGAAGCGGCGGAACTTATTCCAAAATCAAACCCGTTTTTGAGAAAGCTGTTTCAGCACATTGCGGGATACGATCTCGACGACCGCATCAAATGGATTGTTGACGCGCTTGCCGATATTTTCCGCGCGACCGACGTTAAGGCTCTGCTCAAAAATTTCGGCAGGGCGACGCAGGCGAACGATCCGATTATTCATTTCTACGAAGATTTTCTGAAAGAATACGACCCGAAGCTGCGTAAGATGAGAGGCGTCTGGTATACGCCCGAACCGGTCGTCAATTTTATCGTCCGCGCGGTTGACGACATTTTGAAAACGGAATTTAATCTGGCGCAAGGTTTAGCCGATACTTCAAAGACGAAAATCACGCTCGACACGCAAACACGCGATGAACGAACAACGAGCGGTTACAAACAAATCGAAAGGGAAGTTCACCGCGTGCAGATTCTCGATCCGGCGACCGGAACGGGAACATTTTTGTCGGAAGTCGTCAAGCAAATCTACCGCAAATTTGAAGGACAACAAGGCGTTTGGAGCAGCTACGTCGAAAACCATCTGATTCCGCGCCTGAACGGTTTTGAACTCTTGATGGCTTCCTACACGATGGCGCATCTCAAACTCGATATGCTTTTGAGCGAAACCGGATTTGCGCCGACCAAAGAACAGCGTCTCAAAATATACCTGACCAACAGTTTGGAAGAACATCATCCCGACACGGGAACTTTATTTGCCGGATGGCTGAGCCGCGAAGCCAACGAAGCCAATCACATTAAACGCGACACGCCCGTGATGTGCGTCATCGGAAATCCGCCTTACAGCGGCGAAAGCGCAAACAAAGGCGAATGGATTATGAGCTTGATGGAAGATTACAAAAAAGAACCGGGCGGAATAGATAAGCTAAAAGAGAAAAATCCGAAATGGATAAATGCCGACGAATACAAATTCATTCGTTTCGGGCAATATTTTATCGAGAAGAACGGCGAAGGAATTTTAGCGTTTATTAGTCCAGATAGCTTTATAGATAATCCCACTTTCAGAGGTGTTCGTTGGAATTTGCTCAAAACCTACGACAAAATTTATATTCTTGATTTACACGGAAATGTTAAGCGGAAAATTTCTCCAGACGGGTCAGTTGATCAAAATGTTTTTGATATACCTC
>DATHTS010000553.1:0-3898 GCA_035462935.1 Pyrinomonadaceae bacterium | reverse complement strand
CTTCGATTTCCGCGCCCAAATATTCGAGCATTAATTCGGTGTGATTTCTTGAAGAGGGAAGCGCGATTTCGGATTTAGGATTTCGAACTCTGGATTTTCCGGAAGCATTTATTCCTGCTAAAAGGACACAGGATTTTACCTGCGCGCTGGCGACGGGCAAATCATACGTTATTGATTCCAAAGGATTTTTACCGTAAATCCTGAGAGGCGCGCAGCCGTTTTCCGATTCGATTTTCGCGCCCATCCTTTCGAGCGGCTCGATTATCCGGCGCATCGGTCTTTTCGATAAACTTTCATCTCCGGTCAAAACCGATTTGAAATCTTGCCCGGCAAGGACTCCGGCTAAAAGCCTCATTGTCGTTCCGCTGTTTCCGCAATCAAGTTCTTTAACTGGTTTTTGAAAACCTGTTTTCCCGACGCCTTTAACAAAAACGGTCGCGCCTTCGCGTTTGATTTCAACGCCTAAATCTTGCAGGCAGTTTAGCGTTGAAGCGCAATCGGCGGCGGTCGAAAAATTTTCGATTCTTGTTTCGCCTTCAGCAACGGCGGCGAAAATGGCGGCGCGGTGCGAGATTGATTTATCGCCGGGCAGAGTTATTATCCCTTTAAGGCGTTTTGCCGGTTTAATTTTCACATTTGTTATTCTATGTCTTCGGCTTCGCTTGACACAAACCGCGTAAAATCGGAAACTTACAAACAAAAACCGTGTCCGAAAAAGAAATCGAGTTAAATTTACCGAGTCAAATAGAATCTATTGATAAAGCCGTCGCCGAAGCGGTAAAATTCGCTTCCGAATCGGGTTTTTCCGACGACGCGCTGTTTGCTATTGATTTGGCTTTGCGCGAAGCGATGGCTAACGCCGTCAAACACGGCAATAAGTTTGACGAAAATAAAGACGTTAATGTGACATTAAGGCATTTGAGCGGCAGCTTGGAGATTGCGGTGCGCGATTTCGGCAGCGGTTTTGCCGTCGAGGAAGTTCCGGACCCGACGAACCCGGAAAATTTATTAAAGGCAAACGGGCGCGGAATTCTTTTTATGCGGAATTTTATGGACGAAGTAGATTGGGAAAATCCGTCGGGCGGCGGCACGATTGTCAAGATGGTGAAAAAGCATTAGACGCTTGGACTTTTGCGCCGCATTCAACTAAAATCTGCAATCGAAATAAACAATTTTATAAATTTTAAGAGGAGAGAAAAATGGCAGAACTTAACATCTCGGAACGTCAGGCAGGCGACGTTACGATTCTTGATTTAAACGGGAAAATCACGATTGGCGAAGGCAGCGTCGCGCTTCGCAGCGCGATTCGCCGTCTTCTGGGCGAAGGCAAAAGTAAAATTCTTTTGAATTTAGGACAAGTCGGTTACATTGATTCGAGCGGTATCGGCGAGCTTGTTTCGAGCTTTACGACCGTCAACCGTGAAAACGGGCAGTTGAAACTTTTGAATCTGACGCAGAAAGTGCAGGATTTGCTGGCGATCACCAAATTGCTGACCGTTTTTGACACTTTCGACAGCGAGAGCGACGCGCTCAACAGCTACGAGTAAATCATAATTTAATTTCAAATTCGGAGGATAAGGGATGCCGGAAAATTTAATCCTTTATCCTCTGTTTTATTTAGCTTAAAAGCATCTTTCACCCGAAAAACATCATCTTTACCAACAAGCAAAGACGCAAGATAACACAGAGATTTCTTCCGAGCTAATTCCCCTTAATTTCTTTGTCGGTTCTGCGCCTTTGCTTCTAAATACAATGAAAAAGTTTTTTCTTTTCTTTTTTACAGCAATCTTTTCTCTGAATGTTTTCGCTCAAAATCCGCCCACGGCAGGCTTTGATTTGTCGGAATACGGCGTGAGAATCGAGCCGGATAAGCGTTTGATGGTTGTGCTGGCATCGCTGGAAGCCGCCGGAATGGAAACGCCTCTTTCAGAAAAAGGAGTTGAATTTCGCCGGAAGTTGCAGGCTGATTTGCAGAGTTTGAATCCTGATTTAAAGGAGAGAATGGAGCAATTTATTCGGCAGTATAAAAAACGCAATCCGAACGACACGCCTGCCGAATTGCTCGCCCCGTTTATCTCGATGGCTTACAGCTTAGCGCCCGTCCCTGATTTAAGCGAGCCGTCGCGCACAACAGATTTGCCGGGCAGTTTGCTCGAAGTTTTGGACTTTGCGCCGCTGGTGCGGGAATTTTATCGCCGTTCCGCGTTTTCAGGAAAACTCGATGCTTATGTAAAAGATTATCAAAGGGCTGGAGACGAAATGCGCGGCTCGTCCGTTGAAATGGTGCAAAGGATTCTGGATTATCTGCACACGCGCCCGCAGATTTCCTATATTGAAAGAGTCAAAACCGAAGCTCAGCCTGAAAAAAGCAAAAAGACCACACTGCAAAACACCGAAATACGCGAGCGCGAGCGTCGTTTTTACATCGTGCCGGAAATGCTCGCGCCGCGAAACACAGTCAATTTCCGCAACATCGGCGACGATTATTACGCGATTGTTCCGCCCGCCACAGATTTAAGCGGCTCGGAAACCCGACGCGCTTTTTTGCAGTTCGTTTTCGATCCGCTCGTTCTGAAAAATGCCAAAGAAATTTCCGGTTTCCGCGAAGGCATAAAAGCGCTGCTCGATGAACGCCGAAAAGAAAATCCGAACATTTCGCCCGACGTTTTCCTCGCCGTTTCGCGCTCGCTCGTAGCGGCGGCGGACGCCAAGGAAGCCGAGTATCGCAAAACGCAGATTGCGACGGCGCTGGCGCGGGGCAGGATTGATAAGTTGGAAAAGGACGAGGAAAAACGCAAAGTTTCCGCCGAACTTGCCAAATATAAAGAAACGCTGGCGGACGAAACGGCGCTTATGCTTTCCGAAGCCTACCAAAACGGCGCGGTGCTGGCGTTTTATTTTGCGCGGCAGTTAAACGGTCTCTCGGAATCGGGGTTTGATATTGCCGGTTCTCTGCGCGATATGATTCTCTCGCTCGACGCCTCAAAGGAAGCAAACCGCCTGACGGAATTTGCCGAAGCCAGAAAGCGAGCCGAAAAAGCGCGTGAAGAAAGGGCGAAAACCGTCGAAGTAATTCTTGAAAATCCGGTTACGAAACGGCTTCTGGCAATTGATGAAATTATCAAAGCCAAAAATTATACGGAAGCGGAAAAACAACTCCAACAGCTTTTGAATGAAAATCCGAAAGAAACGCGGGTTCATTACACATTGGGTCGCGTAGCGAGTCTCTCAGCCGAAGGCGTGGCAGATTCGGCGGAGCAAAGAGCGCGTCTTTTAAAAGCGAAAGGCTTTTATGAGAATGTGATTAAAAATGCAACGCGCGAAACCGATATTGCTTTACTTTCATTAAGCTATACGGCATTAGGACGCATTTACGAATTTTACGATGAAGCGGAATACGCTATAAAAATCTACGAAACGGCGTTAAAACTCGGCGATGTCCCCGGCGGTGCTTACAAAGAAGCCGTTGCGGCGCGGGAAAGATTGTTGAAGGAACAATAAAATAAAGCTATTGAAAAAGCCAAGCGTTTTGAGTCCCGCCTTCAGGCGGCTTCTGTCTAATGAAAAGCCTGCTGAAGCAGGAACTCAAAACGCTTGAATCCTTTTTGACACAACCTTTAATCATTTACTGTCAATTTCTTATAACTTATTGGAACAACGGCTAAAACAACCAGAATCAAAAAGAAAAATCCGTTTGACGGCGTGCGGAGCGGGAAATCGAAAAAGCTGTGAATCAAAATGCCGAAACAGCCTGCCAGCGCGCCGACGCCGACGCTGCGGCGAAAATTGTCGTGCGTTTTTCCGATTGTTTGCAGGCTTTGTCTGAACAATAGATAAATAAACGCCGTGACGCACGCAAAGCCCAAAATTCCGGCATCCGTCAAAATTTGCAGGTAAT
>DATHTS010000552.1:0-4093 GCA_035462935.1 Pyrinomonadaceae bacterium | reverse complement strand
CGTTCGGCGTAACCTGGAGATGATAAATAAAATTCGGCTGTGCCGTTTCGATTTCCGCAGAACTCGCGTATCTCGAAACAGCCTGACTAACGGATAAACCTTTGGGCAATTTGATTCTCTGCCATTTAAGGGCGGGAAATTCTTCGATAACTTTCGCGCCGATTTTTTTATTAAGCGCGAAAGGCGCGTCGGAAGCCGTGCCGTTTTTATATTTAACGAGCAGTTCGCCCTCGACAAATTTTGATTTTGCCGGGGAGTTTTGACTAAAACAGAGGAAAGCCAATCCGATAATAAAAAGTAGTTTCTTCATTTTTGCCGCGCTTTTGTAGTTTTCTAACCAATTACACAGTTTAGCCTTTTGACGAAAAAAGACAAGAGAAAAGTTAAAAACAGGAAATCAGATTTTTTAATGCGCAAAGATTATTGTTTTGCACAGTCAGTTATTCGGTTATTTAACTTGATTACGGGGTTAGAAGAATATTGTTTCAATTGGGTTGGATTAATTAATATTCATTGAAAATTAATAAGATTAAAGGAGAAAACGTAATGGGATTGTTTGATGAAGAAAGAGAATTTAGCGGCGCGGGCGGAACGTCCGGCGGTGTCGGAGAATTCCTGATCGGTTTGGCAATGACTGTCGCAGGCGCTTATCTTCTTACTAATCAGGTTCTCGTGACAAGCAGTTTTTGGACGCTTTGGGGATACAACACTTTCGGCATATCGCTTTTGCCGCTGATTGCGGGAATCGGTTTGCTCTTTTTTAACGGCAAATCAATTATCGGATGGATTTTGCTTTTTATCGGAGTGGTAATTATTTTCACAGCGATTATTATGAATCTGCAAATTTATTTTCATCAAACGAGTCTTTTCAATACGATTGCAATGCTCGTGCTTTTGTTTGGCGGAATAGGATTAATTGCGCGTTCTCTTCGTTCGCACAAATAAAGTTTCTTTCATTTTTTGCTAATGGAAGTTGTTGTCATTTAATCATTTATGGTAAACGGATGATTGCTAATAGAATTTATTTGATTTTTGGAAGATTAAAATTATTTCCTTTTATCACTAAAATTGTGTAAGGTAGATTACATTGAAACTTTTTGTAAACTCAATAAAACCCCATATTGATTTACAATTGATTTACAATTTGTATTTTGTGCAAGGGGTTAGGTATGCGAAAAACAATTCTTATAGTTGAAGATTACGAGGATACTCGTAGTTTTATGAAGTTCATTGTTGAAAGTTACGGTTACCGAGTTATTGAAGCGAGTGATGGAATTGAAGCCGTAGATAGGTTCAAACAATTCCATCCAGACCTTATTTTAATGGACATTTCGCTTCCCGTAGTTGACGGTTTGATAGCCGCTAAAACTATCAGAGAGTTCGATGATTCGGAAAAAGTGCCGATAATAGCTGTAACGGCGTTCGGCAAGTTATATTACAAACAAGCAATGGAAGCGGGTTGTGATGAATTGATTGACAAACCTGTTGACTTTGAAATGCTCGAGCCTGTCATACACCAGTATCTTGATCATTAATCTTATATTTAGCTCTTATTTATTAATAATTGGACGGAAGAGATTTCAGATAAGTTGCGAGATTAAAATAATATGGGGCGGCTAGAGGGAATCGAACCCTCGACATTCGGCTCCACAAACCGACGTTCTAACCGCTGAACTATAGCCGCCATAAAATTTCTAATCATGAAAAGAACCTGCGCCGAAGTTTTTTATTATGGCAATAAACCTTATTTTATTCAAGCCTGAATCCTCAAACCACTAATTTTTCTCCAGCCTTCCCTAATCGAATTAGACTTCTCATAAATTTTTGCTTAGTATTTAGGTTTCATTCTATGAGCAGAAAATATCGAGTCGGAATTCTGGGAGCGACGGGTACGGTCGGGCAGAGGTTGGTGCAATTGCTGGAAAATCACCCGCAGTTCGTAGTTACCGCGCTTGCCGCCTCGGATCGTTCGGTCGGTAAACCTTATGTCGAAGCGTGCGCTTGGAAACTAACGGGCGCGATGCCGGAAGATGTCAAACAAATTGAAGTCCAGCCGATTCAGCCGCCGATGGACTGCGAGATCGTTTTTTCGAGCCTTCCTTCAAGCGCGGCGCGTGAGGCGGAAGAAGCCTTTGCGCGCGCCGGTTATCCGGTTGTCAGCAATTCTTCGAGTTATCGAATGGACGAAGACGTGCCGCTTTTGATTCCCGAAATCAACGCCGACCATCTGGGATTAATCGAAATTCAGCAGACCAAGCGCGGTTTTACCACCGGATTTATCATTACCAATCCGAATTGCGCGATTGCCAGCATCGCGCCGCCGCTTGCCGCTTTGCATCGCAGATTCGGCGTCGAATCGGCGGTCGTTACAACTTTGCAGGCGATTTCCGGCGCAGGCTTTCCGGGCGTTTCCTCGATGGATATTTCCGATAATGTTTTGCCTTACATCGCCGGAGAAGAGCCGAAAGTCGAAACCGAATCGCAGAAGATTCTGGGCAGATTTGTTGACGGCGGCGTTCAGAAAGCGGATTTTGCGGTCAGCGCGCAGTGTTTTCGCGTAAATGTTTTGGACGGTCACACGGCTTCCATCAGAGTAAATCTCGTTGAAAACGCGACTTTGGAAGACGTCCGCGAAGCAATGGCGAGTTTTCCGTCGCTCGATCTTCATTCGTCACCGGAACATTTTATATATGTGTGCGACGAGCCTTCGCGCCCGCAGCCGCGGCTCGACCGCGAAAACGGCGGCGGAATGACAATAACTGTCGGGCGGCTTTTTCCCGATACGGTTTTCGATTATCGTTTTGTCGCTCTGAGCCATAACACCGTTCGCGGCGCGGCAGGTTCGGCAATTTTAAATGCCGAGCTTTTAATTGATAGAAGAATTATCTGATTTAGCGAGAAGTGGTTACTTTATTTTTCACCGCAGAAAAAAAATTTTCGTTTTCCCGAAAAAATGCATCAAAGGGCAAAATCTTTTAATATTAGCTTAAAATAATACAATCAAAGCCATATTTAAATATATCTAAAATGGAGAAATTTATGAAAATAAAAAATTATTTTGTTTTATTGCTCGGAGTAATTCTAGCTATGACAACAAGCGTCGCGGCGCAAAGAACCGATTCTCTGCCGCCGATAAAGTATGAAGAATACAAGTTGAAAAACGGCTTGCGCGTGATTATGCACCAGGATAAATCCACGCCGATTGTCGCCGTTAATGTTTGGTATCACGTCGGCTCGAAAAACGAAGTTCCCGGCAGAACCGGTTTTGCTCACCTGTTTGAGCATATGATGTTCCAAGGCTCGAAAAATTATAATGCCGATTACTTTATGCCTCTGCAGGAAGCGGGCGCGAATCTTAACGGCACGACCAGTTCCGACCGGACGAACTATTACGAGATCGTTCCGTCGAATTTTCTCGAACTCGCTCTGTTTATGGAAGCCGACCGGATGGGCGGGCTTCTGGAAGCGATGACGCAGGAAAAGCTCGACAATCAGCGCGACGTGGTGAAAAACGAGCGCCGCCAGCGCGTAGATAATCAGCCTTACGGAACGGTCGGCGAAAAAATCGGCGCGATTATGTATCCGAAAGGACATCCCTACAATTGGTCTGTTATCGGCTCGCTGGACGATTTGAGCGCCGCCTCGATGGATGATGTAAAATCGTTTTTCCGTCAATACTATGTTCCCAACAACGCTTCGCTCGTCATTGCCGGAGATTTCGATTCGAAACAGGCTAAAACTTGGGTAGAAAAATATTTCGGTCCGATTGCGAAAGGCAGTGACATCACGCGCCCGAATCCGGCAATGCCTAAACTCGAAAAGGAAACGCGCGTTTCTATGGAAGACGTTGTGCCGCTTTCGCGTCTTTATATGGTTTGGCACACGGTTCCGCAAGGTCATAAAGACGAGGCGGCGCTTGATCTTCTCGGCTCGGTTCTTTCCGGCGGACGCGGCTCGCGCCTGCAAAGCAATTTGATTTATGAGAAAGAATTGGCTCAGACGGTCGGCGCCGGAAACGGTTCGCGTGAAATTGCCGGACAATTCCAGGTTACTTCGACTGCTCGCCCGAATAAAACTCTTGAGGAAATCGAAA
>DATHTS010000551.1:0-2253 GCA_035462935.1 Pyrinomonadaceae bacterium | reverse complement strand
GCTTCCGGTTTTCCAAAAATGTGGGCTGGTTCGGGCAAGGATTTTTCAGAGATTCTTGATTTGCTCGTGAAATACGCTTTTGAAAGACACGCCGACCGGGTAAGAAATAAAACAACCTTTTAATTCCGAAAATTTAAAGCATTTTCCGTCTTGCTTTAAGTATTTTTATCGGTCAAACTTTTAAAAGGCGATGTTTTAGCAAATTCGCCTATTTTATTTTGCCTTTTTCGGCAAAAAATTAAATTTACAAGGAGGAAAAATGTCAGTAGCAAAAAATATCGAAATTTCTTCAACATCAACAAAAAGCTTTGATGATGCCATCAATCAAGGCATTCAACGTGCTTCCCAATCGTTAAAAAACGTGCGCGGGGCTTGGATTAAGGAGCAAAAGGTAAATGTCAAAAACGGAACCATCACCGAATACGATGTCATTATGGTAGTTCCCTTTGTTTTGGATGAAGAGTCTCAGATTGGTGAAGAAACAAATATTAGCAGTAAATCAAGCGGAAAAAGTTCAGGTCGAAAAAAATAAATACCATTTTTTTATTTAGATTTTTTAGGAGCTTGATAACCTTCTCGCGTCCTAACATTTATTTCCGGGCGCGAGACTTTTAATTCGATTTTTCGCCATTTTCCGTCTTTTGCGGTGTTCGTCGGCTGGTAACCAAGCGTATACTGCGTTCCGAGTTCCTCGACAATATTTTTAAAGGCGTTTCTCAATTCCAAACCGCCGGGCGTTGCAACGAATCTGCCGCCGCTTTTTTCGGCTAATTTTCTCAAAATCCCTTGATTCTGCATCCTTTCGCGTCCGCCCGTGTCAATTGAGGACATATCAACCGTGTAAATCGTCGCCTGCGCGTCAAGCGCGGCTCGCAAGGCTTTATCGGCGGAGCGCCTGCTTTTTGTGTCCACTCCGTCGGAAAGAACAATGATTGCGCGGCGTTTTTCCGGGCGTTTGGCGAGAATTTGCGCGGCTTCGAAAATCGCGTCGTTCATCACCGTCCAGCCGTAAGCCTTTAAATCGAAAACCCTTTCGGTTATGTCGCGGCTGTTGGAAAATTCCTGAACTTGGGATACTTTAGAATCGAAATTATAAATCGCGGCGACATCGTCGGGGCGCAAGCCGTCAAGAAAATTTATTGCTGCTGAACGCGCCAGAGAAATCCGCTGTTCCATACTGCCCGACGTATCCATCAAAATAACCGCCGCGAAAGAACCTTCCTCGGATTCGAAAACCTCGATTTCCTGCTCCTTCCCGTCTTCAAAAATTTTGAATTGATTTTTTTTTAGCCCGAAAATCGGTTTTCCCGTTTTGTCCGTAAGGGTCGCGTTAAGGAGAACCAGCGAAGTCTCAACCGTTATAACTTCATCGTCATCCTGCGCGAAAGCTGTTTGATTTGAAAAGGGTATGAAAAAAAGAAGAAGGGGTGCGAAAAGAAATTTGGAATTTGAAATTTGGAATTTGAAAAAAAATTTACCAAAAAAACTCATCTAGTTTCCCCCTAATTTGATAAACCGCACAATTTTCAAAAGCGAATTGGAGCTTTGAATAGCGATTGCCGAAATGCTGTAACGCGAAGTCTTTTTTAATTCATCCAACAAATCGGCGGCGGTATCCTTCAGACTTTTGATGGCGGTTTGGAAAGAGGAAAGTTTTTCTTCCTCTTTATCATCATCGCCGCCGAGTTTATTACGAATTTTCTTTAGGAGTTTTTCCAATTGGTTGAGTTTTTCATTATCTTTTTGAGACAGACGTTGATTTTCGTCGAAGGATTTTTCGATTTCCTCGCTTAACTTAAAGGCTTCTTCGCCGTTTTTGAGCAATTCGTCATATTCCTTTTTCATTCGCTCTATTTCGTGTTTTTTGAGAGTTTCCTTAATCCCTTTCGGAATTTCCTCTTTGGGCGGTCTGCCATTTGACGTGCTGGCGTCAATTTGGGCATTAATGCACAAAGACGCCGTAAAAATCAGCGTCAGAGAAAAAATTAAACGAAAAAATTTGAGAGCCATAAACTATCGATTATTGTTGTTCATTAAAATGCCTTCCGGGGTTGTGCCGGTGATGGCTTCGACCAATTTTACCAGAAATTCGTCTTCGGCGATTCCGCTGCTTTGAAGCGTCGTCCATTCCGACATCAAGCCGCTTTCCGATCTGCCCTCGACTTTTGCCAAAACCGAAACGTTATTCTGCATTCCGTCAATTGATTGAACCTCGATGGTCAGCGTGTAACGTCCGCGCGTCCAAGCCGTGTC
>DATHTS010000550.1:0-1592 GCA_035462935.1 Pyrinomonadaceae bacterium | reverse complement strand
TAAAAATTAAAAAATAATAAGGCTTCGGGCTTTTTCTGATTTGGGTTTATTTCTATCTGGGTTTGATGGGAACAAACGATGTCTGCCCGCGCCGCGAAATCAAGAGCAAAACAGGTCTGTCGCCTGCCCGGTCGAGAATTGATTTGGCTTCTTCAACCGTTTGAACAGGCTGGCGGTTGATTTCTATAATTACATCGCCTCTGGCGACGCCTTCAGTTGCGGCTACGCCGTTCGGGTCAACCTCCGTAACGACCAAGCCGGTTGTGTCTGCCGGAACTTGTAAACGCTGCGCCATTTGCGGCGTGAGAGGCTCGAGCGTCAGACCGAGTTTGCCTTCTTCAGAAGGTTTTTCCCGATTGTTTTCATCTTGCGGATTGGCGGGTTTTACGCCTTCGACATTGAATTCGTCCAAAACCGCCTTCAATTGCTGCTGATTGCCATCGCGCAAAACAGAAAGAGTGATTTCACTGCCGGGCAAAGTTCCGGCGACTTTGTTGCGAAGCACGTTGGAATCTTCAATTTTCTCGCCGTTTATCGCCGTGATAATATCGCCGCGCCTAACTCCGGCTTTTTCCGCCGCGCTTCCCTTTCTGACATCGCTCACGATAACGCCGTGCGCTTCGGTTAAATCGAGGCTTCGCGCCATTTCGGGAGTTACGTTTTGGATAATCACGCCAAGCTGTCCGCGCTTGACTTTGCCTTCTTTCAAAAGCTGGTCCATAACGGATTTCGCCATATTCGACGGAATCGCAAAGCCGATGCCGATATTTACGCCGGACGGCGAGAGAATCTGCGAATTGACGCCGATCAATTCGCCGGTCAGATTAACCAGCGCGCCGCCGGAATTTCCGCGATTGATTGCGGCGTCGGTTTGCAGAAAATCCTCGAAACTTCCGTCGCTCAAGCCTGTTCTTCTTCCATTCGCCGAGATGATTCCCTGCGTTACGGTCTGCCCGATGCCGAGCGGATTGCCGATTGCCAGAACAATGTCGCCGATGCGAACATTATCGGAATTGCCGAGATTCAGAAAAGGGAAGTTTTCGCCTTCGATTTTTAAAACCGCCAAATCGCTCGGCGGGTCCGAACCGATTATCTTTGCTTCAAAAACCCGGTCGTCGCTGGTTTGAACGTTTATCTTTTCCGCGCCGTCAACAACGTGATGATTGGTTAAAATCGTTCCGTCCGCGCTGACAATCACGCCCGAACCAAGCCCGCGCTCGACTCTCGGACGCTGGTCTTGCGGCATTTCCGGCATTTCTCTGAAAAAATCACGAAACATATCGTTGCCGAAAGGAAATTGCTGTGGATTTTTGGACACCCGCTCGGCGCTGATTTCCACGACGGCTGGCGAAGTTCGTTCTACAACGTCAGCATACGAAACCAATTTTCCGTCAACCACGACCGGGGCTTGCGGCGCAGCAGGCTCCTGGGGCTGGTTAGTTGAAATTTCAGGATTGGTAGAAAATGTGCGGCATCCTGCAAAACCTAAAGATAAAATTGCGATAAGAAAAAATGTAAGTAATTGATTGTGATTGATAAATGCTTTTTTTGACATCGTCGGTAACTCCTTGTAATTTTTCAATTCTACATTA
>DATHTS010000549.1:0-3017 GCA_035462935.1 Pyrinomonadaceae bacterium | reverse complement strand
CCGCTCGCGGTCATCTATTCGGCGGGCGAAAATTTGGCTGACGGCGTGGCGAAAGAAGAAAAGCAGGTTTCGCGATACGGAAATCTGATAAAAGGCGAAGGCAAAAAACTCTCGGCGATGGTCGAGCAGATTCTGGAATTTGCCGGAGCGCGTTCGGGCAAGCGAAAATACGATTTTCGCCAAACGAATGTGAAAAAAATCATCGAAGAAGCCATCGCCGAATGCCAGCCGCTGATTGAAGAAAAAGATTTCACCGTCGAGAAAGAAATTGCCGAAAACCTGCCGCTGATTCTCGGCGATGAAAAGGCTCTGACGCAAGCCGTGCAGAATCTGATCGCCAACGCGCTGAAATACAGCAGCGATAGGAAATGGCTGAAAATTTCCGCGCGAAACGGCGATAATAAAATCAAAATTGCTGTTGAAGACCGAGGAATCGGGATTGATAAAAAAGAAATCGGCAAAGTTTTCGAGCCTTTCTATCGTTCTAAAAAAGTGGTTGACGAGCAGATTCACGGAAACGGTTTGGGCTTGAGTCTCGTAAAGCAAATCGTCGAAGCGCACGGCGGGAGAGTTGATGTCGAAAGCGAGATTGGAAAGGGTAGCAGATTCACTATTCATTTATCATTGAACAATTAACATTTATCAAGCGGATTTTGATAAATGTTCAATGATAAATGATAAATGATAAATGAAGATTTTATTAGTTGAAGACGAACAAGGTTTGATTCTGACTCTAACTGACCGTTTGCAGAGCGAAGGTTTTGATGTGAAAACCGCATCGGACGGCGAGACCGGTTTTTCTTTGGCAAGTAATGAAAACTTCGATTTGATAATTCTCGATGTGATGCTGCCGAAAAAAAACGGCTACGACGTTTGCCGCGATTTGCGCGGGAAAGGAGTTGAAACGCCGATTCTGATGCTTACCGCGAAGGGCGAAACGATTGATAAGGTCTTAGGTTTAAAACTCGGCGCGGACGATTATTTGACGAAGCCTTTTGAAGTTATTGAACTCCTCGCCCGCATCGAGGCGCTTTTAAGACGCTCGCCGGGTAAAAATCAAATTTCGCCCGATTTTTTCCGCTTCGGCGATGTCGCGGTTGATTTCAAACGCGCCGAAGTTTCAAAAAACGAGGAACCCGTCGAGCTTTCGGCGATGGAATTTAAGCTCCTGCAATATTTAATCGAAAACCGCGGGCGCGTCCATTCGCGCAACGATCTTTTGGACGCCGTTTGGGGCTACGACGCGATGCCTTCGACACGCACGGTTGACGTTCACGTGGCGTGGCTCCGGCAGAAACTCGAAGCTAATCCGAAGCATCCGCAGTTTATCCAGACAGTCCACGGATTTGGTTATAAATTTCAGGATTAAAGAGAATAGTTTCTGCCGATAAAAAGATTTCTCACCTTTTTCCGCATTCAATCAATTTTCTTTTGGATTTTTCCGTCGTTTATGCATATATTTACTTAAGTTCGGAAGTTTTTAATCTTGAAAAAATTGGCATTTCAATTCAGACTCTGATAAAGTCAGAATATCTTTTTATGTTTGAACGTTACACGGAAAAAGCCCGTCGAGTTATCTTTTTCGCCCGCTACGAAGCACTGCAATACGGCTCGCAAGTCATCTCGCCCGAACATATTCTGCTCGGCTTGATGCGCGAGGATAAGACTATTTCCGCTAGATTTTTCCCGTTTCGCAATACGCTGACGGTGGAAAAAGTCCGGCGTGAAATCGAAGAGCGCATCGTTTTGCGCGAGCGTATTCCGCAATCTGTGGAGCTTCATCTCGCGCCCGAAACCAAGCGGATTTTGATTTTTGCCAACGAGGAAAGCCGCTATCTGGAAAATCGCCATATCGGACCGGAGCATTTGCTTCTCGGCTTGGTGCGGCAGGAACAGTCAATCGCGGCGGAGATTCTTTTTCAATACGGCTTGCGGTTGCAGGACGTGCGTGAGGAGATCGCGCGGCAAAACGGTTTTCCGAATCTTTATTCGATGGGCAAGGAAAAATCCGACGTGCCGCACTTGCAGGAATTTACGCGCGATTTGACGGCGGAAGCGGCACAGGGAAAACTCGATCCGCTCGTCGGGCGCGAAGCGGAAGTCGAAAGAGTTATCGAAATTCTTTGCCGCCGGACGAAAAATAATCCGGTTCTGATTGGCGAAGCCGGAGTCGGAAAAACCGCGATTATCGAAGGCTTGGCGCAAAAGATTATTGATAAGGAAGTTCCGACGTTTTTGGAAAACAAACGTATTCTCTCGCTCGATTTATCCCTGATCGTCGCCGGAACGAAATATCGCGGGCAGTTTGAGGAACGCCTCAAACGCATTATGCGCGAGCTGAGGGAACACGATCAATACATCATTTTTATTGACGAGTTGCATACTTTAGTCGGCGCGGGTTCAGCGGAAGGAACTTTGGATGCGGCGAACATCTTGAAACCGGCGCTCTCGCGCGGCGAGATTCAATGCATCGGCGCAACGACGCCCGCCGAATTTCGCAAGTCAATCGAAAAAGACCGCGCTCTCGAACGCCGTTTTCAAGCCGTTAAAATTGTGCCGCCGTCGGAAGAAGAAGCCCTGCAGATTATCGAGGGAATAGCCGAAAATTACGAGGCGTTTCATCAAATCCGCTACTCGAAAGATGCTCTTCACGCCGCCGTTTATCAATCGAATCGCTACATTTCCGATAGATTTTTACCCGACAAAGCGATTGACGTTTTGGACGAAGCCGGAGCGCGGGCGAAACTGCGCTATCAGCAGCAAGCCGCGCCGGACATTTCCTGGAAGGAAACGGTCGAGAATTGGAAACGCGCGAATATCAATGAAGAACAGCTTTTTGCATTGGAACTCGAAACTCTTGAGGATTCGTTTTTTGCGGTTGAAGTAACCCGCGATGATGTCGAGGAAGTGATTTCTCGCTGGACGGGAATTCCGATTCAATCAATAAAGCTGGAAGAGGCGAAAAAGCTGCTGAATATCGAAAAAGAGCTGCATCGGCGCATAATTTCGCAACGTCC
>DATHTS010000548.1:0-2428 GCA_035462935.1 Pyrinomonadaceae bacterium | reverse complement strand
TTTAGTCGTTCCGCTCATTTTGCGGTCTATATTTTCCGTCCTTCTTTTGTGGTTTCGCCCGGCGGCAATTCGCGCGTGGCATGTTTGGCTTTTTCTTGTTTTCCAAGCCGTTGCCTGGATTTCCACCTTTACCGTTCAGATTCCGATTCAGCTTGAGTTGGACAAAGGCAAAAATCCTGAGTTAATTCAAAATTTGATTGATTCGATCTGGCTGCGAACTTCAATGAGCGTCGCCGGTGCCGCGATTATGCTTTGGATGATGTTCCTCGTTATTCGCAGTTTGGCGGATGACAAACGCGGCATAACGTAAAAGAATGCGCGACAAACTTGATTCAAAGAAGGCGGAACCGATGCTTCGAAATTGCCGGAAGCTTTAGAAGCAAGTTATAAATCGGTCGAGCGAACTTTAAAATTTCTTTTCAAATTATTATGGCAAATTTTGTTTTAATTCCCGGTTTCTGGCTGGGCGGCTGGGCTTGGAAAAATGTTGCGGAAAATTTACTTGATGCCGGACACAAGGTTTTTCCTCTTTCTCTGACTGGAC
The DNA here is from genome assembly GCA_035462935.1 of Pyrinomonadaceae bacterium. GTDB lineage: Bacteria > Acidobacteriota > Blastocatellia > Pyrinomonadales > Pyrinomonadaceae > DATHTS01. The sequence goes on along the minus strand of DATHTS010000548.1, from coordinate 1,884 downwards.
TCGGCGAAAGAGTTCATCTTGGAAACGCGGAAACCGATCTCGATACGCACGCGGCGGATGTTGTAAATTTGATTAAATATAACGAGCTGGAGGAGGTTTATCTTGCCGGACACAGTTATGCGGGCATAGTTATCACCCAAGTTGCGGATCAAATTCCCGAAAAAATCGCCAAACTGATTTATGTTGACTGCGCTCCGCTGCCGGACGGCGCGGCGCTTGTTGATTTTTATTCGCCCGAACAGTTGGAAAAGTTTGAAAAAAGCATCGCGGAAAACGGCGATGGCTGGAGACTTACCCTTCCTTCGTGGCAGGATTTGGATCAAGGCAAAAACCTCTTGGATTTAACCGATGCGGATAAAAAATTAATTGAAAAATTGGCGACGCCTCAGCCATTTAACGCGGCGCGTCAGTCGGTTAGTTTGAAAAATCCTCTGCGAAAAGATTTACCGAAACTGGCAATCTGGTGCGAAGACACATCTGAGGAGATAAGAGAATTTCTGAAAGACGCGCCGCCGCTTTTCAGCGAATTAAAGGACGAAAATTTTGAGTTTGTTGATCTTCCGACCGGACATTATCCGATGTTTTCGCGCTCTAAAGAATTAGCTGATTTACTCGAAAAATCCGTTAAATAAAGAAAAAGCGTGAGACTGTTTCACGCTTTTTCTTTATTTATAAGCCCGAATCTCAAGCTGAAGCCGACAAAGGTTTATGATTTCCCGCGGGCATATTTGATTGATGAATCTCGATTTTCTCTTCCGAATCTTTTCCGCCTTTATCGTCCGAAGTTATCAGCATCACAGAGCCGACAATCACGCCCGCGCCGATGAGCATCTGTCCGGTAAAAGATTCACCGGCAATCAGCCAGCCGAGAAGAACTGCAATAACCGGATTCACATACGCATACGTGGAAACCATCGCGGGCTGCGCGTTTTTCAGAAGCCAGCTATAGGCTGTGAAGCCGACGAGCGAGCCGAAAATGATTAAATAAACAAGTCCGAGCCACGAATTCGTCGAAACCTGGGCAATGTTAAATCTTCCCCATTCGCCTGAAAAAAGGCTGACCACAAGCAAAACCAGTCCGCCCGAAATCATCTGCATTCCGGCAGTCAGAATTGAAGATTTCGGAACCGGCGCGCGGAGACCGTAAATCGAACCCATCGCCCACGAAAACGCCGCCGCGATCACGGCAATTGTGCCGAGAAGCTGCATCGAACCGGCTGTGGTCGCGCCGTTTGCGCTTTGCCCGTTGATTAAAAGCCAGACGCCGAAAAATCCGACTGCCAGACCGAGCGCGACTTTTAAATTCGGGCGCGATCTTCTCAGCCAAAGCCAGCTTAAAAGCACAATCCAGAAAGGCTCGGTGGCGACGAGCAGCGCGGCTAGACTTGATGAAATATAATGCTGCGCGAACACAACGCCGCCGTTTCCGCCTAAAAGCAGAAGCGTCCCGACGATAAAACTCGTTTTCCAATGCGCGGCTTTCGGCGGTTCGTAATCTTTAGAAACCCGCGCCCAGAGGAAAAGTATCGAACCCGCGAACACAAATCTCGCGCCCGCCATCAAAAAAGGCGGCAGAGTTTCAATCGCGTATTTAATCGCTAAATAGTTCGAACCCCAAAAAATATAAACTGCCGCAAACGCCGCTATTAATAAAATCGTTTTGCGGTTGAAATAATTCGTATCGGTTATAATTGCATTTTCCCGCATTTATAAAACCCCCTTTATCTTAAAATCTCTAAACTGCTCTAAAAGAATTTTTTAGCCGCGGATTTTCGCGGAATACGCGGATAAATCAAAAATAAAATCCGTGTCATCCGCGAAAATCCGCGGCTAAATTTATTTAGTGTTAGCGACCTATCGCGTCGCCAACGTCCTCGATCGCGT
>DATHTS010000547.1:0-3564 GCA_035462935.1 Pyrinomonadaceae bacterium | reverse complement strand
TTGTCATAAACGAGCGCGGCAATTCCGCGGCTCGCAAAAAATCGTCCCCAAAAATTGTAATAATTCGTCTCCAGACCTTGCTCGCCGGAACTGTGGATAACGACAACGGCGGGATGTTTGCCATTAGTGAGCGGTTTGTATAACATTCCGGCGAGCGACACATCTCCATTTTTAATTTTTATTTCTTCTTTTTGAAAATTCGGCGGTTCTTTGAGTTTGCGTTTTAAGTGAAGCGTAATGGGCGGATTCCGACGGACAACGCCGAAAAATTTGTTTTTAGCCTTTTCGGATATTATGTTTTTCATTAAATGCTTTTACTGATTTTACGGCGCTTGATCAAAATCTTTAACTATAAGAGCAAAAAGACAACCGAACGGGTTGCCTTTTTGCAATTTCTAAATTGTAATTTCACTCAAAGTTTTGAGCGATGTCCGATTTTAATCTTGAATTTACGCGACCGTAATTTCCTTGCTCAGATAAACGTCTTGGATCGCGTTCAGAAGCTCGACGCCTTCGTTGGTCGGACGCTGAAACGCCTTCCGACCGGAAATCAAGCCCATTCCGCCGCCGCGTTTGTTGATAACAGCCGTGCGAACCGCTGCCGCCAGATCGCCCGTGCCCTTAGATTCGCCGCCCGAATTTATCAAACCGCAGCGTCCCATATAGCAGTTCGCCACCTGATAACGCACCAGATCAATCGGGTTATCCGAAGTCAGATCACTGTAGATTTTAGGATCGGTTTTTCCGTAGCTGCTTTCGATATTCAAGGCATTATAGCCGCCGTTTCGGGTCGGCAGTTTTTGCTTGATGATGTCGGCTTGAATGGTTACGCCCAAATGATTTGCCTGCCCGGTTAAATCGGCGGCAGAGTGCATATCGCCTTCTGAAGTTTTGAACTTGGGATTTCGCAGATAGCACCAGAGTATCGTCGCCATTCCTAGTTCGTGAGCGTAAGAAAAGGCTTCGGCAATCTCGACAAGCTGGCGTCCCGATTCTTCCGAACCGAAATAGACGGTTGCGCCGACGGCGACCGCGCCCATATTTCTGGCTTGTTCAATCGAGCCGAACATAATTTGATCGAATTTATTCGGAAACGTCAGCAGCTCGTTGTGATTTATTTTTACGACAAACGGAATTTTATGCGCGTATTTTCTGGCAACCGCGCCGAGAACGCCGAAGGTTGAAGCTACGGCGTTGCAGCCGCCTTCGACGGCTAATTCGACGATGTTTTGCGGGTCGAAAAGTTTCGGATTCGGCGCAAAGCTCGCTCCGGCGGAATGCTCGATTCCCTGATCAACCGGCAAAATCGAAAGATAACCTGTTCCCGCCAATCTTCCGTGGTTGAAAAGCGTCTGTAAAGAGCGCAGAACCGCCGGGCTGCGGTCGGACAAAGCCCACACGCGGTCAACAAAATCGCCGCCCGGGATGTTTAATTGTTCTTTTGAAATGGTTTTAGATGTATGATTTAAAAGGGTTTCGGCTTCGTCGCCCAAAAGTTCCTGAATTCTGCTGTAATCAAATGACATTTACTTTCTCCTGTTTATAAATTTTTCTAAAAAAAGTTTAATGCCGTGAATTATAGCAAAAAAAGGCGAGCAACTTAAAAATGCTTGCGTGAATCTCACGCGCGCAGTTGGATTCTATAATGCGGAGTTTTGGGATTTATAAATTTTATTTCTTGAAAAAGTTACGAAAATAATCAAGATTTTCTTGCTAAAAAAGGTTTTTTAATATAGAATTCTTCGCAAAATCACCAAAGTTGTGATTTCTAACAGCCCTATAAAGCAACATCTCAATTCGTTTTAGCCCGCTCTGAAAGATAAGCGTGAAACGTTGTGTGAAGAGGTAAATAAATGTCGGTCCGAACAATTTTCTATCAAAAGCGCCACTTTATGCGCCTGTGTTTAGTTTGTTTATTGTTATTTTCACAGGCGATTTTCGCTCAAATCGAGTGGCGTCCGGTTTCATCCGCGGAACTCGGAATGAAAACTCCGCAGGTTGAACCCGACGCGGATGCCGAAGCCATCTTCTGGGAAGTTCGTCTGGATGATAAAAAAAGCGATAAACTCTCCTACAATCACTATGTCCGCGTAAAGATTCTCACCGAACGCGGGCGCGAGCGTTTCAGCAAATTCGACATTCCCTTTCTGAAAGGGAAAAAAGTCGAAAACGTCGCCGCCAGAGTTATTAAACCCGACGGCTCAATCGTGCAACTCCAGCCGGGCGATATTTTCGAGCGCGATATTCTGACCGTCAGAAAGATAAAAATCAAAGCCAAATCCTTTGCCGTTCCGGGAATCGAGCCCGGCGTAATTGTCGAATATCAATACGACGAAATTATTAAAGGTGATAATGCAGGCGGCGAGCGTTTGATTTTCCAGCGCGATATACCGATGCAGAAAATTTCTTATTACGTCCGACCGCACGCCGGTTATACGCTAAAGACGAGATTTTACAATATGCCGGAAGCGCAGTTTGTCGAGGATAAAAGCAATAAAGGCTTTTTTGTAGCGACGATGACAAACGTTCCCTCGCTCAAGGAAGAGCCTTTTATGCCGCCGGACGACGAAGTGAAACGCTGGGTGTATCTCCAATATCAAACTTTAGGCTCGCTTTATCAGTGGGATTTTCTCAGCAGAGGTTACGGGGAGTTTCTACAAAAAGTATCGAAGCCGAACAAAGAGATCAAACAAAAGGCAGCCGAATTGACGGCGGGCGTTTCTTCCAATGAAGAAAAATTGAAGAAGATTTACGAATTTGCGCAGAAGCGTATAAGAAACGTCAATTTCGATATTTCGATAACGGATGAGCAGCGCGAAAATATCAAAATCAAAGATGCCGACGACGTTCTGAAAACCGGAATCGGGAACTCGGCTTTTATTGATCTGCTTTTCGCGTCCCTGGCGAGAGCCGCCGGTTTTGAGGTCAATATCGTTTTGTCGGGCGACAGAAGCAATAATTTCTTTAATCCCGAAAAATATCCCTTCGCCTCGTTTGTTCATCCGGCTTGTATTGCCGTCAAGGTCGGTAATGATTACAAATTTCTCAATCCGGGAACTCCGTATCTGCCTTACGGGAAATTAGTCTGGAACGAAGAAAGCGTCAGAGCGATGGTGATCGGTGAAAGCGGTTCTATTTGGAAAACGACTCCGTTTTCCGATTATGCGGCTTCGCCTGCGAAAAGAACCGGGAAACTCAAGCTATCGGAAGACGGCGTTTTGGAAGGAACGATTCGAATTGAATACGACGGGCATCAAGCGATTAATCGTCGCCGCGAAGGTTATATGAGTTCGCAAATCAAACGCGAAGAAGATTTTAAGGATGAATTGAAAAACCGGATCAGCACCGCCGAGATTTCCTCGCTCGTCGTTGAAAATTTTGAAGACGCTTCGAAGCCTTTGGCGTATTCATTCAAAATCCGCGTGCCGAATTACGCGCAGAAAACCGGCAAACGGCTGTTCCTCCAACCCGGATTTTTTGAATACGGCTCAAGCCCTGTTTTTTCGAGCGCGGCGCGCACGCATAAAATTTATTTTCCGTATGCTTGGTCGGAAAAGGATGAAA
>DATHTS010000546.1:0-2678 GCA_035462935.1 Pyrinomonadaceae bacterium | reverse complement strand
GTTTCGTATGGGTCGGCAAAACCAAAAACAAGCATTGGCGGGCGCTGCAGGAAGAATATTTGCGGCGTCTTTCGCATTTTGTAAAGTATGAAATCGTTGAGCTAAAAGACGATACAAAGGAAAATGAAGGCAAACGAATTTTGGAGAATGTGAATCAAAATAGCTTCGTTTGCGTATTGGACGTAAAGGGACGCTCGGTTTCATCGCACGAAATAGCCGAAAAAATCGAAGATTGGCAGAATCGCGGGCTGAAAGAAATCGCTTTTGTCATCGGCGGAGCGGAAGGTATCGCGTCTGGAGTTGTCGAAAGGGCTGACTTTAGTTTATCCTTATCGTTTCTGACTTTTACGCACGAAGCGGCAAGAGTTATTTTAATCGAACAGCTTTATCGGGCTTATACGATAATTAAAGGGTTTCCATATCAGAAATGAAAGATTTGAATATTGATGAAATAAAAGATAGGCTCGTTACCGAACGAGAAATTATTTTGACAAAATTAGGCGGCAACGATTTGTCGGTTGACGATTCGGAAACGCCTGACCCGGTTGATTTGGCGGTCAGCAATTATTCAAAAAACGTTTTGCTGGCTCTTTCGGAAAACGAAACTCGTCAACTCGGTATGATTGACGAGGCGCTGGAAAGAATCGAAGACGAAGAATACGGCATTTGTCAGAACTGTCAAAAAGAGATTAATCAGAAGCGCCTGGCGGCAATTCCCTGGGCGCGATACTGTCTGGATTGCCAGGAATTGAAAGAACAGGGTCTTCTAGAAGAAGAATATTAAAGAAAAAGGAAAAAGCGAATCAGCCCGCTTTTTCCCTTTTCGCTTTTACGATGTTTTCCAGAATCCGCGACTCGCTGCTCACTCTCGCCTATCCTCAAGCCTGTCAAATTTGCGAAAACAGTGTGGAAAGATTCGATGACGGCATAGCTTGTCGAAGCTGCTGGTCAAGAACGCGCATTTTTTCCGGCAAAGAAACGCTCTGCCGAAAATGCGGTAAATTTTTAAGCGAGAAGGAAACCGATTTTCAAACCTTCTGTCATCAATGCGACGAGCATTTCTACGATGCCGCAACCGCTGTCGGCTTGTATGAAAAAGCGCTGCAAGCCTCAGTTTTACATCTCAAAAGCGAGCCTTTTATCGCCAAACGCCTGCGAAAACTTTTCGTTTCCGCCTTTGAAAAATCCGAATTTCAAGACGCAAATCTAATCATTCCCGTTCCTCTTTCAAAAAAACGCCTTATAGAACGCGGTTTTAATCAAGCCGCCGTTCTCGCTCAAACTTTAGTCAAGCAAACCAAACTCACTCCCGACGAACACAGTTTAACCCGCGCTGTTCACACAACCGTTCACCGCGCCGGAATGGACACGAAAGCGCGGGAATTGACCGTCAAAAACGCCTTTGAAGTAAAACGCCCGAAATTGATAGAAGGTAAAGAAATTCTTTTGATTGACGATGTTTTTACATCCGGCGCGACTGCTTCGGCTTGCGCTAAAACTTTAAAAAAGAATGGCGCGGACAGAGTTTATGTATTAACTGTTGCCAGAGCGGTATGAAAAGAAAGGGAGAAAAGGGGAAGAGGAGAAGGGGAGAAAATTGAGTGAAATTAGCAACTCTCCCTTTCTCCTGTTTTCCTCTTTACATACTACGGCGCGTCATAATATGGCGCGGGCTTGTCGCCGTTTGTTCCAAATTGAGCAATTAGTGCCGTATTATCCGAACTCCGCAATACATACCAGGTGCCGTTTGAAGGTCGGAAAACGGCTACGTCTTCTCTACCGTCGCCGTCGTAATCGCCGACTGTCGGAATATCCTCGGCAATTCCCCATCTTAAAATCCGGGAACTGCCGGTTTGGCTCAGCAGGATATACCAAGTGCCCGTGCCCGGACGATAGACAGCTCGGTCGTTAAAGCCGTCGCCGTCAAAATCGCCTTGCGCCGGAATATCGGTCGAGATTCCCCACTGCGTTGCACGCTGTGCATTATTTAGGCTGCTTTGATACCACCAGGTTCCGGTTGAAGGTCTGTAAATCGCCAAATCCGCGCGACCGTCGCCGTCATAATCACCGGGCGTCGGTTTGTCGCCGTTTACGCCGAAATTTGGATTGTCGGTTGTGTTGTTTGTTGATCTTAAAATAGACCAATTGCCGGTGGACGGGCGGAAAACGGCTAAATCTCCTCTTCCATCACCGTCATAATCAGCCGCTGCGGGAACGTCGCCGTTTGCGCCGAGTTGAGTAATTCTAACCGTGTTGTCGCTGCTGCGGAAAATATACCAAACTCCCGTGCTCGGTCGGAAAACCGCGATGTCCGTCCGCTTATCGCCGTCATAATCTTCCGGCGCGGGAATGTCTTCGCTTATGCCGAACTGCTGTATGCGATAAGTGCCGTTTGAACTGTGGAACACATACCACACGCCTGTCGAGGGACGAAAAACGGATAAATCCGTTTTGAAATCGCCGTCAAAATCCGCGTTTACTCTAGCAGGAACGGAAACCGTATCGCTGGTTAGTTTATCAATCGTTCCGCCCAGACCGACAACGTAAATTTCGCCCGCTTCGTCTTCTCCGAAAGAAGCTATATTGCGCGATGTATCGAGTAATAAAATCTGCTGGTTATTCTGCCACATCCAGATTTCGCCGGAGCAGTAATCGCCATAAGTATACGCGCCGTTTGG
>DATHTS010000545.1:0-3565 GCA_035462935.1 Pyrinomonadaceae bacterium | reverse complement strand
GAGCACCGGGAACTGCCGATTCACGCCGATTTCGTCGGGAAAACCGTGCCGACGAAAAAAAGCGAGATTATCAAAGTTTTGCTGAAAGAATACGACGAGGATGAAGGCGTCGGAATTTACGAAATTCCAACTGAATAATTTTTAACGGCAAGGCTCGAATGCCTTGCTTTTTTTATAAAAAAAATGAATAAACCGTTTCGCCGCCGAGATTTACTTGGAATCCGCAATCTTTCCGCCGCAGAAATTGTGGGAATTCTGGATACCGCCGAAAATTTCCGCGAAATAAACCAGCGCGAGATCAAAAAAGTTCCGACTTTGCGCGGCAAAACCGTCATCAATCTTTTCTTTGAATCTTCGACGCGCACGCGCACCAGCTTTGAACTCGCCGCCAAACGCCTTTCCGCTGATTCCATCAACATTAACGTTTCTTCTTCGGCGTTGACCAAAGGCGAGACTTTGATTGACACGGCTTTGAATCTCGATGCGATGCAGCCCGACGCAATCGTCGTGCGCCATTCGAGCGCGGGCGTTCCGCACCAACTTGCAAAGGTTAGCCGCGCCGCCGTTATCAATGCGGGCGACGGCGCGAACGAGCATCCGACGCAAGCCCTGCTCGATGCGATGACCATCCGCGAGCATAAAAAGAAGATTTCCGGTCTTAAAGTGGCGATTCTCGGCGACATTCTTCACAGCCGCGTGGCGCGTTCAAACATTCATCTCTTAACAAAACTCGGCGCGACCGTTTTCGTCGCCGGACCGAATACGCTCGTCCCGCCGGATTTTGAATATCTGGTCGAAGAAGGCTTGATCGTTACAAAAAATATCGAAGAAGCCATCGAAGACACGGATGTTGTAATGATTCTGCGGATTCAGCGCGAGCGGCAGGATTCCGCCTATTTCCCGACGCTTCGGGAATACGCGATTCATTATGGTCTGACGCAGGAAAGATTAAATCTCGCCAAAGAAGACGCTATCGTTCTGCATCCCGGTCCGATGAATCGCGGCATCGAAATCTCTTCGGAAGTCGCCGACAGTTCTCGTTCTTTGATTCTCGACCAGGTAAAATACGGCGTCGCCGTGCGAATGGCGGTTTTGTATCTGGCGACGGGAGGCAATCCGAGCAGTGAGTGAAACTGTAACTCTTTTTCGTCCCGTCGGCAAAAATGAGTTGGCTTTTATAGAAGAAACTGGGTTTACTGCTTTTCCGCCGCGCTTGCCCGAACAGCCGATTTTCTATCCCGTTTTGAACGAGGAATACGCGGCACAAATCGCCCGCGACTGGAATGCGAAATATAATAAAGATAAAGTCGGCTATGTAACAAAGTTTGAAGTCCGCAGAGAGTTTTTGGATAAATACGAAGTGAAAACTGTCGGCGGTAAAACTCACGAAGAGTATTGGATTCCGGCAGAAGATTTAGAAGAATTTAATCGAAATATTGTCGGAAAGATTGAGGTTATTTCGGAATTTAAAGGTGAATGATGTGAAAAACTTTGTATTTGTTCTTTTTGTTTGTTTGGTAATTTCCTGTTCGCAAAAATCTATTGAAACTAATTTGTTGCAGACGAATAGTCAAATCGTTTTGACAAACCAAATCGAAAGGACGGAAGGAAAAACTTTGGAAAAGTTATCTTCACCGAAGGGTAGAAGAAAATTGCCGATTGTAAAAGACTTTGGTGTTTTTTATTTGTATAGAAGTTCTGATAATACGAATGTCGGCGGTGATCCGGTTGCGCCTTTCAAAAGCGCGGAAATCAAAATGGTTATTGATAGTGAAGCAAAGGCGGGAGAAAAGATTACGATGATTCCTTTGCAAGTCGAGATTGAGCCGTTTCAATTGGCGATTTCAAAAGTTACAAAAAAGAAATATAACGGCTGCGATGAACCCAAAAAAGATTTTCATTTCGAAATTGAATTTGAAGAAATAACGGATAAAATTGTTCTTGAAGTCGAGCCGGTTGATAATCAATTCGTCTCAAGGGCGTTTCCTGTTTTTGCTATTTATCCTTCGGTTGATTTTGCCAAAAACATTTTGCCGCCTGAATTGAAACAGGAAATGATTCCAAAAGGCGTTGCCATCCAAACCGTCGAAGCCGCGATTGATTTGGACAACGACGGCAAACCGGATTTGCTTTCGACTTCTTTTTGCTGCGCGGATGAAAACAAACCTGTCAATTCCGTAGATGAAAACTGCTATTATAGCTGCGAAAAAATCTTCAGGAAAATAAACCGAAGTTGGAAATTAATTCGCTCTGAGAGTCCTTGTTAATTGTAAATGAAACTTTTAATCGCCAACGGTCATTTGATTGACCCGCAAGGAAATGAAAACACCGGAATGAATGTTTTAATCGAAAACGGAAAAATTTCCGCCTGGTTAAGACAAAACGAATTCGCACCCCAAGACGCGGAAGTTTTTGACGCTTCCGGTTTGCTGGTCGCGCCCGGATTTATTGATTTGCATGTGCATCTGCGCGAGCCGGGACAGGAGCATAAGGAGACGATTGCGTCGGGCTGCGCGGCGGCGGTTGCGGGCGGTTGGACGAGCGTTTGCCCGATGCCGAATACGACGCCGATTAATGATAATGCGGCGATTACGCGCTATATGATCGAGCAGGCGGAACACGCTGGATTAGCAAACGTTTTTCCCGTCGGCGCGATTACGAAAGGCTCGGAAGGCGCGGAACTCGCGGAAATGGGCGAGATGAAGGCGGCGGGCGCGGTTGCCGTTTCCGACGACGGGCGACCTGTTCCCAACGCGGGAATGATGCGGCGGGCGATGGAATACGCGAAGGATTTCGATTTGCCTGTCGTTGATCATTGCGAGGACAAATCTTTATCAAGCGGCGGCGTGATGCACGAAGGGAAAGTTTCGCTTCTGCTCGGTTTAAAAGGAATGCCCGCGCTTGCAGAGGAAATTGATGCGGTGCGCGATATTTTGCTGGCGAAGGAAATCGGGACTCACATTCATATCGCGCATATTTCTACGAAAGGCGCGATTGAAGCCGTCAGGCAGGCGAAAAATGAAGGCATCAACGTCACCTGCGAGGTCACGCCGCACCATTTTACTTTGACCGATCGGGCAGTCGAAGGCTACGACACAAACACGAAAATGGCTCCCCCTCTGCGAAGCGAAAAACATCTGGAAGCGATTCTCGAAGGCTTAAAAGACGGCACAATTGACGCCATTGCCACCGACCACGCGCCACATCACGCGGACGAAAAAGCTCTCGAATACGACCGTGCGCCGTTTGGAATTATTGGTTTGGAAACGGCTGTCGGCTTGGCTTTTAACGAATTGGTTCACAAGGGAATTGTTGATTTGGTTCGCCTTGTTGAACTTTGTTCGGTAAATCCTGCGAAAATTTTCAAATTGGAAAATCGCGGCACTTTAAAACCCGGCTCGATTGCCGATGTAACGATTTTAGACCCCGATTTGAACTGGACTTACAAGGCGAGCGATTCGCGTTCAAAATCGCGCAATACGCCGTTTAATAATTGGGAATTTACGGGTGCGGCGGTTGCCGCGATAGTCGGCGGAAAAATTGTTTACAAGAGATAGATTTACGT
>DATHTS010000544.1:0-2285 GCA_035462935.1 Pyrinomonadaceae bacterium | reverse complement strand
ATTAATACTTTTGTGTAGAATGAATATTAATCAGTACCCTGAAAATTGAAATTGCCCGAATCCCAAATCATTAAAGGTTATTGACTGTTGCTTTTAAATTCAGGTCAAATTATTAGCAACTTGCAAGTGTAATTACTTTGTTTTCAGTAGAGGGAATAAAAAGAAGCTAGGACGCAATAAAAATAACTTAAACGGTTTTTACTGGTGTGCACGCTGTTTGTTACGTAATGATAAAATAACCTTTAAAAATTATGACTAACATACAACTCATAAAAGTTTTTCTGGCTTCCCCTGGAGATGTGGCTCGTGAAGGCGAAATAGTTAGAGAAACACTCGGAGCGATAAACCGCACACTTGGCGAAAAGGAAGGAATACAGTTTGCACTTGTGAATTGGAAAACTGATAGTTTTCCGGAATACGGAAATGACGCGCAGGCTCTTCTCAATGAGCAAATTGCCGATATGTCGCAGTATGATTTATTTATCGGGATTATGTGGAATCGCTTCGGCACTCCGACTCCACGAGCCGAATCGGGAACGGAGGAAGAATTTAATCGAGCCGTAGAATCATTAGAGAAAAATGCAAAACCTGAAATAATGTTTTACTTTAATCGAGCCCCTTGTAGTTTTACTTCAGCAGAGGAAGCCGAGCAAAAAACAAGAGTTTTACGATTCAGAGAAAAAGTTCAAGAAAGGGGGCTGCCTCACGATTATGACGGAGCGGAAAACTTCCGCAAAGATTTTAGAAATCATATCGAAACCTGGCTGGTAAAAAAAAGCCCGAGAAAACTTGAACCGCCGCGAATCGAAGTTGAGTCCAAACCTGTGCAAGCGGCTGGACAACCGGAAAAAGAAACCATCCTTCAAACTCTGAGCGATTCGGGAATGTGGGTATTGATAAAAAACGGTTTCTACCTTGCCAGTGAGGTAAGCGAACTCGGAGATAATAAAGTTTCTTTGAAATTACCTGTAAATAGCGCGGATGAAGATGCTGCTTTCCGTTCACTTCAGCCAAATAATTTCGGAAGAGTTGACCCGATTCCTTTTGCCCACCAAAATACGGGCGCGATCGCTCGCGTTGATGAAGCTAAAAGAACTTCGGTTAACGGAAAATCATTCTGGGAACTTCTCTTGAGTTTAGAAGAGAATGATTCAGGGTATCTTTCGGAAATGAGTCTCAACGGAGTTTCCGCCGATCAGATTGCCGAATTACGCGCCCGCTTTATCCTATTAAACGAAAGACCCGCGCCGCCAAGAAAGCAATCTCGTCCATTTAATCTAAACGACGGCATGCTGGATATCTTTGTCAGCGGGTTAAATACGCGGGTTAAAGTTGAAGGTAGCGTTCTTCCCGATTTGTGGCGAAATGTGAATAAAGACGTAAATGCTTTTTTGCCGCTCGCCCGGCTTTGGAGCGTTTTTCATTTGGTCACCAGTAACACTTGTCAGTATATTCTTGAGTTAACGCTCGGACCTATCGCAGATGAAAAAGTTCACGTTAAATTTCGCGGGCAGAGATACAAACAATATGTGAATGTTGATCCGTATATAATCAATTTTGAAGGCGATTGCGATTTGACTACAAAATAAACTTTTAAAACGGAAAGCCTGACGTGTGCAAAATCAGGTATTCTATGGCAAGAACTCTCGAACAAGGTTTTCAAGACTTATTAAAACGGCTTATTCCCTTAGCATCAGAGCGAGAAAGGGGAACTGTTCACAAAGCCTCCGTCAGAAGCTGTCTCGTAAAAAATTTTGGATGTTTTAGTTTTTTTGAAACAGGCTCATTTGGTAACAGAACCGGAGTCAGGCACTTCAGCGATACGGATTACTTTGCGGTTTGTCCCGATCAAGAGTTGCGGAAAAATTCTTCCAAAACGTTGCGCGAAGTCAAAGAAGCTTTGCAGTATACCTTTTGGAGAACTGCCGGTAAAATCAAAGTCAATTCACCTTCGGTAACGATCCCCTTCGGGAAATATGCTTCGGAAAATTTAGAAATCACACCTTGTTTTTACAACAAAATAATTGCAACTCCGCTCGGAAGAAAGAAATCATACGGGATCGCCGACGGTCAGGGCGGTTGGATGCTTTCCAGCCCGCAAGCCCATAATGCTTATGTCGAACTGCACGATAGAAGGCTACTGCGCCGACTGAAACCTTTAATTACGCTGGTTAAGGCTTGGAAGTTTTTTCACAATGTTCCCGTATCGTCGTTTTATCTTGAACTCAGGATTACAAAATTTGCGGAAAGCAAAAAGAAGATTAATTACGAAATTGATTTATACA
>DATHTS010000543.1:0-3055 GCA_035462935.1 Pyrinomonadaceae bacterium | reverse complement strand
AGCGAGAGCTTTGGTTATACCGGTATTGAGATCATTCGTGTTGCGGATAAAGCGCCCGCCCGTGCTGTGCGCTAAAGCGTCGAGTCCGTCTTGCGCCTCGAAACGTCCGCCCGATTTAACGCGAAGCGATTTTAACTTTTCGTCCGGTAAATCCGAATCGGCTTCCAGCCCTTTTGCGTCGAACGAGTAAATCACGGCGTTGGCGCGAATGGCGGTGTCCGCGATACGGCGCAGCCGATCCAGTGAATCCGTGTTTACCGGGTCTAATAAAAATCCGTCCGAAATAAAGAAAACTACTTTGCGCCCGGGCAGTTGAGCCGAGCGGCGCACGACTTGTTCCAAGGTCGTGTAAGTGCTTTTAGAAATCGTTGCAGCCAACCCGAGAATGATTCTCGCCCGCGAGCGCACCTGTTCTTCGGCGACTTCGCGGTCTAAATTGGGAAAGTCTCTCAGTATCAGGTCAACAAAAATCTTCGTAACTTCCGGGTCGTAGCGATCAATGAGCTGCGCTTCATACTCCGACATCGGCGGATTCATTCGATCAGTCGCAGACATATCTTTTGTGTATTTGAGCCGCTCGACCGCCGCGCGCAAGACCGCTTTGTCGTTGGTGAATTGCTGCAAAAATCCTATCTTCCCGCTGCTCGAAACAACCGCGATAAGGTCGTCCGGTTCTATCCCGCGTTCGAGGAATTTCAGAACTAAATCCTTCGCCCGCCGATGGCTGTCGAAAGACAGATGCAAATCATCTACGACGAAAATTACAATCCTTCCGCGCCGGTTCACCGCGCTAGGCGTGGCTTTCTCCTCAATTTTATTTTCAATATTTTGTTTTAACCTTATCTTTCTGTCGTCGCTTTCCGCCGCGACGCGTTCAAAAAAGGAAATTGAAACCGGCTTGCCGTCAACGCGCAACTGAAAATCTTCCTGTTTGAGATTATCAACGAACTGTCCTTTTTTATCGAAAACTGCAACACCCGTTTGAATTAAATTCGTGTCAATTCGCACAATATCGTCTTCCTGCTCAATCACAGGCTCGTTTTGTTCAGGCGGCTTTGACTGATCCTGAGCGAGAGTATTTATCGAGAAGCAAAAGAGAAGAAGCGCCAAAAGAAACAATTTGACCGAAAAAATTAAAACAGGCATACAACTAAAAAAGCGAATCAATATAAACGGGAAACGACAATGATAATACCATAAAGAAAGCAGTCTGCGGAAGAAGGACAAACCAAAGAAACCTTTGAATTATCGAAGGATTTTAGCAGTCTGCCCGGTAAGAGAATTTCAAAAAGGAAACCAAAACTCCCCTTCTTTCTAAGGAGGAGTTTTTTTGCTCTATTATTTCAACATAACCTAGAGAATAAAGATTTCAACTGTTTATAAAACTTTCGACCAGCGAAGCCAACTCAATCGGCTCGACCGGCTTTGCTACGTGCATTTGATAACCTGAATCGAGCGCCTTCTCGCGGTCGTCAGCGTGCGCGTAAGCCGTGAGCGCGACGGCTGGAATCAAACTTTCGTCCGGTTTCGCTTCTTTTTCCCAAAGCCTGACTCGCCGCATAAATGAATAGCCGTCTTCTTCCGGCATTCCGATGTCGGAAATGATGATTTGCGGCTGCCATTCTTTGAGCATGTGAAATGCGTCGGCAGCTGAAGCGGCGGTTTTAACTTCAGCCTGACAGCTCTCGAACACGACTTTGAGAATTTCCAGTGTGTCGGCTTCGTCGTCAACTATGAGAATTCGCACATTGTCTAATGCCGGATAGTTGGATTGAAAGCCGTTTCCTTCAGCAGTATTCGATATTTTATTTTCTTTTTCATTAAAATCGGGGAAATCCATAAGCGGAAGCCGCACGCTGAAAGTCGAGCCTTTTTCTTCGCCGTCGCTTGTTACGCTGACTGTTCCGCCGTGAAGCTCGACCAGATGCTTGACGATGGAAAGCCCCAAACCGAGCCCCGTAAAATGGCGCGTTATCGAGCCGTCGGCTTGCCGGAATCGGTCAAAAACAAACGGCAGGAAATCCGGGTTGATGCCTTTTCCCGTATCGCTGACGATTATTTCGACGCGCGAATCATTGCTTTGCAGAACGACTTCCACCCTGCCGCCTTTGGGCGTGAATTTGACGGCGTTTGTCAGCAAATTCCAGAAGACCTGCTGCAAACGGTCTGCGTCGCCCGACACTAAACCGATTGAAGATTTGATCCGCGTTTGCAGTTCGATGCCTTTGGCTTCCGCCGCCGGGCGCACGGTTTCGATTGCCGCGTTGATAACCGAGCTTAACTCAATTGGCTGAACGTCAATCTGGAGCTTGCCGCTGATGATGCGCGAAACGTCGAGCAAATCTTCAATCAATTGCGATTGCGATTTTGCGCCGCGCTCGATGGCTTCGAACGCTTTCAGCCGCATATCTTCCGCAATCCTTCCGTCGCGGCGAAGAATGCTTATCCAGCCGAGAATCGCATTCAGAGGCGTTCTCAGCTCGTGTGAAATCGTGGCGAGAAATTCGTCTTTCAGGCGATTGGCTTCTTCGGCTTCCTTTCGCAAAGCCTGTTCGATATCGAACTGCCGCTCGCGTTCGCGCTCGCCTTTTTTGCGCTCGGTAATGTCTATGTGCGCGGCGATACAGCTAACGACATTTCCGTCCTCGTCAAAAACCGGCGAGGCATAGCCGTAGAGTGTGACGAGCCGCCCGTCAGCCCGCAAAATCTCCGTTTCCTCGCCGAGAATCGGTCTCTTTTCGGCAATCGCCCGCTGCATCGGCAATTCTTCGGGAGCAAGCTCGCGCCCGTTTTTAAGATGCTTATAAGGAACTTTGGCGGCGTTTGCCGAATTAACCGAGATATTATCGCCGGAAGCAACGCCGAGCATTTTGGCGAGCGCCGGGTTCGCTCTGATGACATCACAACTAGGGTCGAGCGCGACCGCGATGCCGACGGGCGCAATATCGAAAATAGCCTGCAGTTCTTTGATGCGGCGGTTGAGCTCGTGATTGAGATGCTTGATTTCAAGCTCTGTTTCCTTTCGCCCGGTAATATCGTAATTAACGCCGCGCAG
>DATHTS010000542.1:0-2742 GCA_035462935.1 Pyrinomonadaceae bacterium | reverse complement strand
TTCTGAGTTGCTTTCTTCAATCCAAAGCTTACCGAATAAGCCTTTTGTTTCCGAGAAAGGAAATTTTAGCATTATGCTTCCAGAATCAAATGATAACTTTCTTTGGAATTTCAAAGAGGGTGAAATCAGATTGAATTTTTTCGATCTTGGATATTTTGTAAAGGCTTTTGATGACGAAGATTTTAAGATAATGGTTGATCGATTTAATTTTGATACGATTGTTAATCTCAAATCTAAAATTTCAGAAGATTTATCAAAAGTTGATACAAAATCCAGAACTGCTATAACTTACTTTGTTTTAGATAAGGGAGAGTTTGGAATTCAAAAATATCGGTTAGTTGGAAAGCGCCTTTATGTTTTATTAGCCATTATTAAAGATAAAAATAATCAAAAAATTTTTGAAGAAGTTCTCGATACCTTTAAGGTAACAAGAAAACCTGATTCGGATTCTTTCTTGAAGGAAATTCTAGACAAAATTACACATCCTTCGTTACCACAGAATCCTGTTGTTATTGGCGAGAAAAATGATCTTTACGATGAGAACTTAAAGGGTAAAGTAAAACAAATAACTTGGTACTCTCAAAGTTTACATTATCCTGTTTCCGAAAAAAGACATTTTGACAAAATCCAAGAATTTGATCGGCGCGGATATTTATTAAAAGAAACAACTGGTATTGATTTCGATAATCCGTATTCGGTTGAAGTTTTTGGATTTATCAATGGTAAAAGGGTTTCATTTTTTGGTTTCCATATATATAACTTTAGCTTGTTTCCCCGCCCCGAAGAATCTGCATCGGCTGGGGAAACGGAGACATTTCTAAAACCCGAATATGATCTGGGTTATACCACTGCATTTGAAAAAAAGTATAAAAACGGAAAACTCTCAGAGAAAATTTGGTATAACAGTTCAGGAAGAATAATATACAGACGAACATACAGCTATCAGGAGGATAAAGTTACTGCCCTCGGTTATGACTTCAACGGAAATCTTATAATGAAAACTGTTAGTACCACTGATAAATACGGAAATTATATCAGCGAAATAAGAACAAATCGCGGAAATTCAGCGCCGTCCACAGAATTCTTTCAATATGAATTCGACAAACAAGGAAATTGGATAAAGCAAATTCATATTTTGAAATTTACCGATGATGGAAAGGAAGTTCCTAAACCGCAATTTGCAATTCATCGAACGATTACATATTTTCAATGAGGGAGTGTAGTAAATTTAGATTTAGAATTCTCTCATTTTTATTAGCAGAAATATCTCTGTTTCACTCAAAAGTTATTGGACTTTCGACAAATTCACCAAAAGCCTTTCCAATTTCTTCGGCTTATCGTCGCTTGCTTCCCATAAAACAACATCCGGTTCAACGCCCGCGACTTCATTCTTCCCGTCTGCGCGATAGCGGACGCAGTCGGGCATCAGGAGTTGGAGTTTGCTGTTGGGCAGGAAATATTTCGTTCCGCCGTTGACGTAGCCGCAGCCCGCGCCGAGGGTTTGCTCGCCGATTACTTTTGCGGATTTGTTAAGCTGCATCAGCGAAGCGAAATGTTCCGCCGCCGAAGCGGTTGAGCGGTCAACCAGCACAATCAGTTTTCCGTTAAAAACGCTTTCCTCGTAGTCGTATTCGCTGGGCGTAAAAAGTATATATTTCGAGTTTAGATTCGCAATTTCCTTAGGCGGGAGGTAATCGAAAATGCCGGTCGCCATTGAGGGAGTCGTATTTAAAAGCGTGCAGTCTTTTTTTACGTTTTCGCCGGTCCAGAAATTCGATCTGTCGCAGGGCGTTTATGCCTCTTTGATCAATTGCTCAAGGCGCTCTTTTGCGGTTTTCAAATATCCTTTTTGCCTGGCGTTCAAATCCTTTCGCGTTAGGTCTTCGGAAACATCTTTCAGCCGATTTTCCAGAATTTTGACATAATGCGGATGCCGAATGAAACCTGAAGAAGTGCTTCGCAGAGGCTTCGGCGAAAGAATTCGCGCGGCGGCTTCGACCCAGTTGCTGCCGCCGCCGTTGCCGCCGATGTCTACGATTAAGTTATCTATTTTCTGTTCCTGTAAATTTTTTATCTGCTCGGTCAGTTTCGCCGACAAGCGATTGTCAGTCGCCCGGTGAAATTCATATATACAAACACCTTTGCAAGGTTCGGTAATTTTTGCGCGAAACTCTTCCCAACTTGCCGTGCAGTTTCCGAAATAGCCGTCGGAAGAAAACAAACCGATTTTCAAAACGCCGTAGCTTTTGCCGTTTTCAAGCGTGAAAATGCCCGCCGGAAAATAATCTTTGTCGGTGCTGACGAGCTTAAAGTTCGGGGCTTGATCAAACGGAATTGAAAACCTGTTAAACCTGATTCTGTAGCCGAGCGCGGAACAAACTTTATCGCCCGGGGCGTCGGGCGCGAAAGGTTGAGGTTCGCTTGTATTTTGCGAAGAGGTTTCTTTCACCTCGCGCAAATTTAAATGCCCATCTCGGAACGTTTTCAAGAAGTTCTCCAAAATCTGCCGCGATTCTTGATCGGAAGCGGCTTTTGACAATTCCTCTTTCGTCTTTTTATCGAGCGCGACGAGATCAATCTTTTTGTCATTTCTCGCCCATTCGAGATTGGCGTAGCCTTCAGCCATAAATTTTTTCATAGCCTCGTAATCTTGCAGCCATTTTTCGTTGGTCTGGGCGTTGGCAAAATGAGCCGAGCAAAAATGTAGAATCGTTAAAGTTAAAAGAATGATTACTTTTTTCA
>DATHTS010000541.1:0-2730 GCA_035462935.1 Pyrinomonadaceae bacterium | reverse complement strand
TTAATCGTCTGTTTTTCCCTTTTCCTTAAAGGGAATTTCAGCAAAACCTGTCTTGCTCTGACATAATTAAATTTAGGGCTTATTTACGAATAAGCGTAGAAAGTCCGACTGGTAAACTTTCCTAAACATTAAAATCTATTTTTTATATAAGAAGCAGTTTCTTGAATATCCAGCTCTTGGGAAGAATTACCGCTCCGAATGTAAAATTTTTTGGATTTTCCGCCGTTTTTGTCAGTTATTTCACAATAAAGTGGGTCTTTGCCCCGTTTAATATCAATCTCACAAATTTCCTTTCCGTCGATGACAGGAAACTTAATTGAAAGCTGAACAGCGGCAAACTCTTTGCCGAAAGCGGTATTAATTAAATTTCTCAGGTGCAGTTCAAAGTTGTCTTTGCTGCTCTCCTTCAGCGTTTTGTAGTCATCATCTAAACCAAGAATTTCACCAATGTCATTAACGCCGATAAGAAGTTTTCCACCCTCTGCGTTATTAAATGCGGAAATGGATTTTAGAATTATTTCCTCCATTTTCTTATCTAATTTGTTTTCGCGGATATTCCATCGCAAGGTCGATTTGAACTCCAGAGAACTGTGTTCACCTGACCGGATTGTTTCGACCAAATCCTTTTGATAAACAAAGGCTCTACTTAAAACACCGTCAAAACTATCAGTTTGAAGGATAGAATCGTGCGGAATTATTTTATATTCCCATTTTTTTTCATTAATGGCGGAAACGGCTTCGCACCAAGCAATTGCGGCTTTTGCTTTTCGTTTGACGGTTTCGCTTTTTAACTCCGCCGCGCTTTTGACTTCGACTAGGTAAATGGTTTCGTCATCGTCCACAACAAAGTCGGGGTTATAGTCTCCAGCGGCGTAAAATATCGGCATTTGACCCGTTGGAATCCGCGACCATCGCTTGATTTTCGTCTCGCGCTCCAAAATATCCGCCAGCCATTTTTCTTGTTTTGAATCAAACTCAGCTATTGGGTAAATCGTTTTTTCGTAACCGTCCAAAAGACATTTACGGCAATTATCGTCTGGAGCTTCTTTGTAGTTCGGTGCAACGTAGCCCGTTGGAACGCTTTTTGACCAAGTTTTCCAAGCAATGATTTCGCCTGTCGGTTCGTAAGAAATATGCGTTTCGGAAACTACGTTGCTATCAATTTGTTCAACTATATCGGAGATGATTTCAAGAGCGTGTGTTTGAACGATTGTCTTCCAGACCGAAGCGTCAGCGTTGATTTTTTCCATATAGCGGCGGATTAAATCAGGAACAAGCTTCATATCGCCCGCATCGCTGGTGCTGATTCCTTCCGCTTCATCAAACACAGTTCGGACGAGATAACGCATCGGGTCTTCACTCATTTCATAAGCAGGAACATCAAAGATGCGTTGGTCAGTTCCGCCGAGAACCGTGCCGACAAGTGTTTGTGCAACTTCGCTGAAAGAGCGGCGCGGCACAATATTGAAATCCTGCAAGCGTCCAGAATCTTGGTAAGTGGCTATCAGCTTCGGAATATCAATCTGATACGGCGAATTTTCTTTTGGAGCGATAGTGCGCTTTTCGGTTTCCTCTTTATCTTTCGCCTTGATTTCTTTGGTGCGAATCGGCACACCACCATATTTGTTGGCGTTTGATTTCGCTTCACTAACAATTTCAGCAAAATGCTCGTGCGCGGCGATTTCCAAAATATCTAAATCATCATCGCCCGTTTGAATGCCAAACGGCAGACGCATACCGCGCCCGATAGTTTGCTCGGTTAAAATATCGGATTTGGCGGCGCGTAGCGGAATGATTGTATAAATATTTTTCACATCCCAACCTTCTTTTAGCTTGTTGACGTGAATCACGATTTCCTTATCATTAGATGGGTCTTCGAGCCGCATTAAGCCTGCAATATCGTCATCACGCAACTCACCAGTTTTTGAGTGCGTAAGTACGGTTTTGCCCGCATATTCGCCGCCGAAAAACGCTTCTGATTCGATATATTCGCGGATTTCTTCAGCGTGCTTGATGTCCTTTGTGCTGACCAGCGCGATTGGCAAAATGCGCGGCAGATTGTTGTTTTCGCAATAAACTTCAACTGCAGTTTTCTTTTGCCGATGCCTTGCAATTCCGTCTTGTAATTGCGTCCGTTCAAATTCGTCGCTGGCATGCAAATTCTGCCTGCCAAGCATTATCGGAATTTTTATATAGCCAGAGGGCTTTGAGGGGTCTTTCAAATGTGCGTCGGCGTCGCGGATGGCTTGCCCCAAGTCGTAACGATAAATGATATTTTTGCCGATAGGCGTAGCCGTAAATTCCAGACCAAGCAAAGGTTTTAAATCATTAACGGCTTGCATTGATTTTTCGGCGCGGTAACGATGCGATTCGTCCATTAGCAAAACAAGGTCTGGCAATTTGGCGAGCAAGTTCGCCATACTATCGCCGAGAATTTCGCTCTTGCCAGTTTTTCCGCCGTGAAAGCGTCTTTGTTCAGTTTGTTGGGAAAATGTCTTTTCGACGTTGAAAACGAAAATATTGATGTAATCTTCACCGAGCAAAGAAGGCAATCCGCGCAGGCGGTCAGCGACAATTGGACGCTCGTAATCTTCGCCCGTGATAAGTTCAAACGGCGGCATTTCTGTATATCCGATGAGCGCATATTTCGGATGACCGATTGTGAAATTCTCGATTGTTTTGCGGTAAACCGTATCGCCTTTTGTCAAAATAAAGAAATTGCGCCAGCCG
>DATHTS010000540.1:0-2009 GCA_035462935.1 Pyrinomonadaceae bacterium | reverse complement strand
GGAAGATTCGAAGATGTAATCGCGCCGATATTTTGCGGTGAAAATCCGAGCGCGCTTCTTAATTCATTGACAAAAACATCAACCGACGGCGTGCGTTTTTGCGGGTCTTTTTCGAGAGCGTGGCGCACGGCGAGTTCGATTTGCGGCGAAATTTTCACGCCCATTTCGGCAAACGCCGGCGGCGCGTCGGACAGATGCTTTTTCATAATCGCCGGAATCGAAGAGCCTTTGAACGGAACATCGCCGGCGAGCATTTGATAAAGTATCACAGCTAAACTGTAAATATCGGCGCGCGCGTCGGGTTCTTCGTCCGCCCATTGTTCGGGAGCCATATAATATGGCGAACCCATTAAACCGGTTGTTTGCGCTTGTATAAAAGAGCCGAGCAGTTCGCCCGATTTGATTTTCGCCAGACCGAAATCGAGAATCTTCACCGCCTCATTCATACTGTCCTTTTCCTTAAGAATCATTATGTTGAGCGGTTTCAAATCGCGGTGAACGATTCCCTGGCGGTGCGCCGCGCCGATGCCGTTGCAGATTGCCGCCATCAATTCCAGAGCTTTTTCCGGCGCGAGTCGTCCTTCGCGCGCCAAAAGATCATGAAGCGATTCGCCCTCGACATATTCCATCACGAGAAACGGCATCGTGCCTTCCGCGACGCCGTAATCGGTAACCGAAACGACGTTGTGATGACGAATCGCGGCGGCGGCAAGCGCTTCCTGTCGGAATCGTGTAACAAGCTGCGGATCGTTGCCGACCAAATCCGGCAGAATAACTTTGATGGCGTGCTGAGTTTTCAGATAAGCGTGCTTGGCGCAGTAAACTACGCCCATTCCGCCCTGTCCGAGCCTTCTTTCCAAATGATACTTGCCTTCCAAAACCGGATTGCCGCTAATCGTGTGCGTCGTCGGCATTCCGTCGTTCGGACAGATATTAACGTCGTCGGAATAGCAATACTTACAATGCTGACACTCTCTCATTTTGCTTTTCGGGTGCTGGTAAACTTCTCAAACCGGATAATAAAATCGCGGACGGTGATTAAAATATTTTCCCGCTCTTTAATTCTAGTTTTTTTACGCCTGTCAATCAAGGTTCAAACGGAAAAGCGCGAATCGGCTAAGAAAACCGACCCGCGCAAATTCGCTTATTTTTTCTCTGAAAGCTACCGCACCGTGACCGTCATCGAGTATTTCGCAGCGGCGCGACCTGAATTTTTTATCGCTATATAATGATCGCCGTTGTAATAAATCTCGACCTGCGCATAACCGTTATCGCCCCAGGCAATATGACCGTTTCGTCCCGTAACCTGCAAATCAACCCGGTTGTTTCCGGAAGTTACCTGAATCGTCATCGTCTGCCCGTTCCGCACGTTTATAACAAATTCACGAACCGCGCCCGAAGCCATCGTTCCGGTCAAAGTCGCCGCGCTTCGCCCGCGAGCGAATCTAATCCGAGTCTGCGCCAGCGAATCATGAGCCAAAGAAAAAACCATCAAAGCGACGACAATAAATTTTATTCCGATTGTTTTAAGCATAAAAATTCTCCTCTTTTATTGATTATTCGATAAAAACACTTTGGGCAGACGCAGAGGATAGATTTATTTTGCCCGCCTAAAGTAAAGGATTTAATAGAATAGAAATTTAACCGCAGATAAACACGGATAGACACAGATTTTTATTTGTTTCTTACCTGTGTTTATCTGTGTTCATCTGTGGTTTCATCTTCTTTTTTCCGAACTATTACCTCACCACGATATTCACAAGGCGTCCCGGCACGACAATGATTTTCACGATTTGCTTGCCGTTGGTGTATTCTTTGGCTTTTTCATTCGCCAAAGCCATCTCTTCCAACTGTTCTTTGGTCGCGTCGGGCGAAGCCAGAATGCGGGAGCGCAGTTTTCCGTTTATCTGAATCGGAATCTCGATTTCATCCGCCTTTGCCAGATTTTCGTCGGCGACCGGAAATCTCGCGCCCGATGCCAGAATGCCCTCGGAATTTCCGGTAACAGC
>DATHTS010000539.1:0-4931 GCA_035462935.1 Pyrinomonadaceae bacterium | reverse complement strand
GAATCGTGTTTAAAAGCGTAATTAACCCACAGCGACGCAAACGCTTCGAGAAAAAACGCCTGCTCGATGCTGCCCAAATCTTCCACATCCCAGCCGAATTCCTGCGCCAGTCTGACGGTTTCCGCTTTCGCGTTTTCGTCGTTTCCGGCGATAAAAAGCGTCGCCGTTTGATCGCCGAATTTCGGGTCAACCATAATCGCGGCGCTGATTGTATTGAATGCTTTAACAACATTCGCTTCGGGCAAAGCGTTTTGAATTTGCTCGCCTAAAGAATCTCCTAAAGTCGCTGTAAAGCGCGGCGGAACGCCTTGCGAAAAATCAAGCGGATTGGTCAGGTCAATCACGCTTTTTCCTTTCAGATTTTCAGCGCCGGCTAAATTTACCGCATTAACCGCCGCCTCGCCCGCGACGCTGACAAAAACCGCGTCGCCAAACTCAGCCGCTTCCGCGAAGCTCCCGACAGATGCGTTTTTTCCGGCGTTTTCCAGCCATTCAGCCAATTTTTCCGCGTTGCGCGTGCCGAGTTTTACTTCGTAACCTTTATCCAGATAACCTTTAGCTAATGTTTGGGCGACGCCGCCCGAACCGATAATTCCGATTTTCATAATTTTTCACCATTTTTACGGGCTAATTAATTCCCGTAAAATTTATTTAGCCGCAAAATTCACAGCTTTGTTTTGCCAAACTTCAGCGACTATTTCATACGAACGAAGACGCGCCGAATGATCGTAAATCATCGTGTTTATCATCAGTTCGTCGGCTTTCGTCACGTCTAAAATTCTTTCCAGCTCGGTTTTAACCGTCGCCGCGCTTCCGATTACCGAACCGCCCGTGCGCGATTCGACTAATAACCTTTCCTGTTCATTCCAAATCTCGTTCATATTTTCAACCGGAGGCTGAATTTTTCCGGGCTTTCCGCGAATCAAACGCAAAAACGCTTGATACTGCGAGGTCGCCAAATATTGCGCTTCCGCATCGGTTTCGGCGGCAATTATGTTTATCGCCAGCATCGCGCACGGCTTTTCCAGCGCATCGGACGGCGTAAAATTTTTTCGATAAAGATCGAGCGCGGGCATAATATACTCGGGCGAAAAATGTCCGGCGAAAGCAAACGGCAAACCTAATTGTCCCGCTAATTGCGCGCTAAAACCGCTCGAACCGAGAAGCCAAATCGGGATGTTCAATCCCGCGCCCGGAACGGCAATCACCTTTTGATTTTCGACCGGCTCACTCAGGAAAAATTGCAATTCTTCCAACAGCTCGGGAAAATCGTTACCGGCAGAATGCAGAGTGCGGCGCAATGCGTATGCTGTCGGTTGATCGGTTCCCGGCGCGCGCCCCAAACCCAAATCAATCCTTCCCGGATAAAGCGATTCAAGCGTTCCAAATTGTTCGGCAATAACAATCGGCGCGTGATTAGGAAGCATTATGCCGCCCGCGCCGACGCGGATTCGGGACGTTCCGCCCGCGACATAACCGATAACAACCGAAGTCGCCGCGCTCGCAATCCCCTGCATATTATGGTGTTCCGCGAGCCAAAACCTTTTATAGCCCAGTATTTCAGCGTGCCGTGCCAAATCCAACGTATTCCGCAAAGCATCCGCGGCGGTCGCGCCTTCGACAACCGGCGACAAATCCAAAACTGAAAACGGAATGTCTGTAAAACTGCTCATAACTTCCTACCCTTTCTCGTTAATCTTTAAATCCCTAATTTAATGCTTCAGCAATTCCGCGCATATTCCGCCAGAGTAACCTGCGGTTTGCCGAGTTCTTCCCAAGTCGTTTCCGACTCAAATTTTTCGGGATAATTATTCAAAGCATCAATAATTTTCGCGGTGTAATTCATTTTTTGATTAAACAAACCCAAAACTTTTAACATCAAAATCGGCGTTTTGGAAATCTTCAATTGTTCCTTTTGATAATTATTGACAAAAATCTTCACGGCTTCATCGGCGATAAATGCTTCTAATCCCTGCACGGAATATTCGCGGTTCTCATCACCTAAAATCTCGAACGATTTCGCCACTTGTTTGCCGTAATCCGAACCGGCTATGTAATACATCGGAAATTTTTGTGTGCCCGCCAGCATCATTTTATTTCCCTGCTTGAAACCGCCTTTGTCAAAATTTTCCATAAAACTCGACGGGTAAAAAATCGCGTAAGGAATGCCGCTCGCTTTAACTTTTTCGACCGCGCGATGCTTTATATCAAAAGCCCACCAGTTGAAATTGTTCATTCCCTGATAGCGATGAACGAGCGACGAACATAAAGCGATTCGTTTTACTTTTGCCTTTTTCGCCCCTGCGATTACGTTATCTAAGCCCTCTCTTTCCGGCTGAAAATCATTTTGCTTTGACTCCGGCGCGACGGCTAAGTTTAGATAAACACCTTCCGTGTCCTTCAAAACCTCTTCAATATCAGCGAGATTTTTCAAATCGCCCGGCACGAGATTAACGCTTTCAGGCAAAATTTTTCGTGCCTTTTCCGGCGAGCGAACCATCGCCGTAACTTCAAATCCGGCATCAACTAATTCCTTCACAACCGGCTGACCGAGCATCCCGGTCGCGCCGAAAACGGTTACCCTTTTCATAATTAAACCTGTCCAACCCAACTTTCATCGGCGACTTCGTGCCAGCGATTGCGAATCGCTTCAAATTCCTCTTCCGAAAGTTTTCCTTCCGCCGCGTAACGCGCGTTTTCGCTCCAGCGTCCCGGCTGCACAGTGCCGACAATCATTGTGTCAACGCCGGGAATCGAAAGCGTGAATCTTAAAGCCGCAGCAACAGATTCTTCCAGAGATTTTTTCAAAAAATCATAATCGAGCTTTTGAAGCCTGTCCCAATATTCATGAACATACGTGCTTTCAGGTTTTTCCTTTTCCCGCCAAACCGCATTTGCAATCGGACGTTTGGCGATAATTCCCATTTGTTTTTCGACGGCGAGCGGAATATTCGTTTCAATCGCCGTCTGGTCGGCAATGTTCACTGAAGTTTGAAGAGAATCGAAAACATCCAATTCAATCGCGTAATTCGCATCTTCATTATCGCCCGAATAACCGATATAGCGCGTGTATCCTTTTTCCTGCGCCCGCTGCAAGCCTTCGATTGCCTCGCCGCGCTGCAAAATTTCTTTATTGCAGCTATGAAGCTGCGCGATGTCGAGATAATCCGTCTTCAAATCGCGCAGGCTGTTTTCAATCGTTTCCAAAATTCCTTTTTTCGACCAATCGAAGCGCGTTGAACCGGCAAGCGCGCCGCATTTTGAAAATAAACAGAATTCCTTGCGACGTTTCCCGATTGCCGTGCCGATCAACTTCTCGCTTCTCAGATAAGCCGCCGCCGTATCAACCACATTCAACCCCGCATCCAAAGCCGAATTGAGCAATTCATCCGCTCTTTCCTGCGTCATCGAATTGTCATAACCGATTTCCGCGCCGCCGAAACCGAGAACGCTTACTTCCAATTCGGTTTTTCCGAATTTTCTCTTTTCCATATTCAATTACCGATAAATCCGTTTCCGCCTTTAGGTTTCTTAAAGATGCGGCGCGATTTTTTCAAATGCTTCTTTCGAGGTCATTACTTCGAATACTTCAAAATCAACTATGTCATTCCAATTGGCAATCCACTCGTCGAGCAATTTTCTATCATTGGTTTCCATAAGCTGAAAACAGTGCTGCAATTTGTCGTCAACCCAACTCGAAACATAAGTCAGCCCTTCGGGAGCTAAACGTCCTTCATCTCGAAATCGCCGATACACCGGAACAGCGTCTTGGTTCTTGAAATGTTCTATAACCATAAAAAGCATAACTTTATGACTTCTTCGACCCGCCAAAATTATCAATTTATTTTTACGACAATCTTGCCGAAATGCGCCGCGCTTTCCATATACTTCAAAGCCTCGCGCGCCTCGCCGAATTCAAAAACCTTATCCACAACCGGCTTCAAATGGCTGTGCATACAAAGCATCTGATTCAAGCCCTCGAACATCTGCCGCGAGCCGACAAAAATCCCCTGCAATTTCACGGATTTCATAAAGATCGGCACCGGACTTATTCCGCCTTCGCCGCCCGATAAAACTCCGATGACGGCAATGTGTCCGCCCATTTTGATCGCTTTCAAAGATTTCTGCATCGTTCCCGCGCCGCCGACTTCGACGATGTGATCAACGCCGCGTTTTTCGGTCAAATCCAAAACCGCTTTGTCCCAATCTTCATTCGCTTTGTAATTTATTAATTCATTCGCGCCCAAATCTTTCGCTCTCTGTAATTTCTCGTTGCTCGAAGAAGTAATAATCGTCCGCACGCCGTAAACGCTCGCCAATTGCAAAGCGAAAATCGAAACTCCGCCCGTGCCTTGAAGCAAAAGCGTATCGTCGGGTTTGATGCAGCCGGAAACAAAAAGCGCGTGATAAGCAGTAACCGCCGCGCACGGCAATGTCGCCGCTTCTTCAAAACTCAGATGATCGGGAATTCTCACCAAACCGTTTTCGCCAAACGCCCCGAATTCGCGCAAACAGCCGTCCAAATCGCCGCCGAGCGCGGTTCGCGCCTTTTGATAGGAAATCTCGCCTTCAATCCAGCCCTGCATAAATATCGGGCAAACTCGGTCGCCAACATTCCATTTCGTTACATTTTCACCAACCGCGACCACTTCACCCGCGCCATCGGAAAAGGGAATCAAAGGCGTTTTCAATTTCGGATTGTATGTTCCTTTGACCATCATCAAATCGCGGTAATTTACAGACGCGGCGTGAAGTTTCACCAGAACCTCGCCTTCTTTCGGTTCAGGCTGCTCGCGCCCGGTCAAAGCCAGATTTTCAATCCCGAATTGCTGTATCTCGTATGCCTTCATAATTAAAAAGTGTGAATAGTAAATGGTGAATAGTGAATAGAGGTTTTTGTTTATCAAACTATTTACTAGATGTATTGACAA
>DATHTS010000538.1:0-3475 GCA_035462935.1 Pyrinomonadaceae bacterium | reverse complement strand
TTCCTCATTTTACAACCATAATATTTTAAGATTAGGTTCAAGCGGTTTATATTCCGAATCTCCCGTTACTAAAGTAGCATTTAATTCCAAAGCCAGTGAAGCGGCAAAAGCATCCGCGTATGAAAGAGAAACAGTCGCTTTTATTTTAGCCGCGTTCATTACTCTGGCAGTCGTTGCCGGTTCTATTAAGATTCCCGCTCGCTTAACGAACTTAACAGAGTTTTCGGCTTTTATCGTTCCGCTTTTTCGCGCCTGCATATAATAAAGCTCGCCTAAATTAATCACGCTCATAAACGATCTGCTTTTGCCTTGCAGTGTTTCAAGGATTATGTTGCGCACTATCTGGAAATTTTTCTCGCGCCGCAAATACGCCATCAAAGCGAATGTATCCAAAACATAATCCATATTTTTGAGAACCTAGCCGAAAACATCCAGCTTTTTCTTTTCTCTTTTCAACTCTTCTTTGCGCTCCTGAAGCAATTCTTCAGTCGTTACCTCGGTTGAGGAAAAAAGATCGGCAAATTCGGCTTCGAGTTCTTCTATCGAATCGGCGGGCAAAATCTTTTCACCCTCTTTCTCGACAATCTGCAAAACCGCGTCATAAACTTC
The DNA here is from genome assembly GCA_035462935.1 of Pyrinomonadaceae bacterium. Classification (GTDB taxonomy): domain Bacteria; phylum Acidobacteriota; class Blastocatellia; order Pyrinomonadales; family Pyrinomonadaceae; genus DATHTS01. Next base: position 2,866 of record DATHTS010000538.1, on the reverse strand, counting down.
ATTTGTCAAAGGAATTGTCTGTCCGTTTTTTAATGTTAAATTCGGCTGCATCTTTATTTGCTCTCCTTCCAAGATCAAAGCGGAACAGTTTCCACAATTTCCAACTCAAAACCTTCAATCGCGGTTACCTTCGGCGGATGATTGGAAATAAGGCGAATCTTCCTGACGCCCAAATCATTTAAAATCTGCGCTCCGATACCGTAATCCCGGTAATTGCCGTAACCGGTTTCACGCCGCGCCGCCTGAAAATCCAGATTTTTTTCCTGCATTACGGCGTATGTTTGAAGCTGATGTATCAAATCGAGATTATGCTCGCGCTGTCTCAGATAGAGTATCACGCCGCGTCCTTCTTTTGCTATCTTTTTTAAAGACGACTGCATCGCCTGCGAGGCTTCGCCGAGACGCGAACCGAACATCGCAAAAGTAATGTTCTCGGTTTGGACGCGAACTAAAACCGGCTCGGTTGTATTCTCAATTTCCCCCATCGTCATTGCCACATGCGTTTCGCCGTTGATAACGTTTTCGTAGGCGACGGCGTGAAACATTCCATAATCGGTCGGCAAATCAGTTTCTACAATCCGCCGCACAAGCGTCTCTTTATGAATCCGGTAACGAACCAAATCGGCTACGGAAATAATCTTCAAATCGTGTTTTTCAGCAAACCTAACAAGTTCCGGCAGACGCGCCATCGTGCCGTCCTCGTTCATAATCTCGCAAACAATGCCAGCCGGATAACAGCCCGCAATTCGTGCAATATCAACACTTGCTTCGGTCTGTCCGGGACGCACAAGAACGCCGCCGCGACGGGCGCGAAGCGGAAAAATATGTCCGGGACGGGCTAAATCCGATGGCTTTGTATCAGGATGGACGGCGGTCAAAATCGTTTTAGCGCGGTCGGCGGCGGAAATTCCGGTCGTCACGCCTTCGCGCGCTTCGATAGAGACGGTAAAAGCCGTGCCGAAACCCGAAGTGTTTTCAGCCGTCTGCATCGGAAGCTGCAATTCGTCGCAGCGCTCTTCAGTCAAGGGCAGGCAAATCAATCCGCGAGCGTGAGTTACCATAAAATTGATGATTTCCGGCGTTACCTTTTCCGCCGCACAGACCAAATCGCCCTCATTCTCGCGGTCTTCGTCGTCAACAATAATTATCATTCTGCCAGCCGCAATATCGGCTGCTGCCGCCTCAATCGTCGCCAAAGGGGTTTCGATTTCGGATTTCGGATTTCGGATTTTCGTTTCGGGCATCATTGGTTCAAAACGTAGATTTTAGCGAAAATCCCGCTTTTTGGCGAGCAGAAAACGGAAATCGTAGATAAATGCGGATTAATCAACTTCAAAAATCTGTGTTCATCTGTGTTAATCTGTGGTTTCTTTTTGTTTTACGAGATGCCTTTTGAATTAAAACTCGCCTGGAAATACTTTCGCTCACGGCGAAAAAGTCTGGCACGTTTTACCTCCATCGTGGCGGTCGTCGGCATCGCCGTCGGCGTGGCGAGCTTGATTATCGCGCAGGCTCTCGCTCGCGGCTTTCAAGACGAAATGCGCGACAAAATCCTGAGCAATACGGCGCACATTTCAATTTTTTTAAGAGACGGAACGGAAATTTTCAATTGGCAGGAAATCACGCAGGATTTGGAAAAATTTGAAAATATTGCCAATGTTACGCCGACAACTTACGAAAGCGTAATAATCACAGGCGCAAATGCAATCAGCTACGGCGTTTTAAGAGTCCAAAGCCCGAAAACAATTCCAGATTCCAAATTCCAAATTCCAAATCCCGAAGACCAATCAATCGAAATTTCAATCGGCGCGGAATTAGCAGAAAAGACAGGCTTAAAAATCGGCGATGAAACTGAGATAATCTCTTTTGAAAATGAACTCGCCCCAAAAACTACCAGCGTTTTGGTGAAAGACATTTTTCAAACCGGACTTTTTGAATACGACGCGACCTGGATTTATATTTCACCTAGCGAATTTGTCGAACTTTCCGGTCAGAAGAATTTTACGCCGACGATTTTGAGCGTTTCCGTGCGAGATATTTACGAAGCCGATAAAACCGCGCAAAATATCAGGGGAAATTTAGGCGAAAGTTTCCGCGTCATTGATTGGCAGGAAGCGAATCAGCCGCTTTTTGCCGCGCTGAGCCTGGAAAGAAAAGTTTCGCTGGCGATCATCTCGCTGATAGTCTTTATCGCCGTTTTGAATATCACGACGACGCTTGCGCTTCTGGTCAACGAACGAAAATTTGATATTGCGATTCTCAGAACCTGCGGCGCGAAAACAAAAAGTTTAGTTTCAGTTTTTCTTATTGAAGGTTTGTTTCTAGGATTTCTAGGAATTTCTTTTGGCGTGATTTTAGGCTTGCTCGGCTGTTTTCTTGGAAATTATTTCCGAATCATAAATCTTCCGGCGGAGGTTTATTCGCTCAGCTATATCCCGTTTCATCCGACTTCTGGGAATGTTTTACTGATTATTCTGATTGCTTTCGTTTTGTGTTTAGCAGCGACGGTTTATCCGGCATTTAGAGCCAGCCGTATAAAACCGCTGGAAAATTTAAGAAATTAGCTTTCATTGACTTTTTCCTGAAATCTCAAGGCATCTTCCGTCATATAAATATTGTTAAAGAAAATGTAAGAAGCCTTTTTCTCAGGCAGAAGCGAAACCAACTCGTCCAACTCGCCTTCTTCATACTTGTATCGCCAGCCGGTGTTGCCGTGAAGCCTGTAATAACACTTTTTCGGTGTGACTGTTCTTTTTACAAAAGGATCAACAACGTGCCATAAATTGAGGCGCTCGCAGATGCTTTTTATAATTTTATCGTCCCAATCCCCGCGCGGCTCCCAGCAGAGATTCAACTTGCCGCGCTT
>DATHTS010000537.1:0-4368 GCA_035462935.1 Pyrinomonadaceae bacterium | reverse complement strand
AATTCCGCGCCTTTGGCTTCGGAAATCGCTTTGGCGAAATTATCGGCGGTAAAAACGCGCGTTTTGGAAACGCCTTTCCCGTCGCGCGGTTTGTCAATCGCCACGAGCTGACCTTCGGGCATAAAAACGGCGCGGATGTCTTCAAAATTTTTCGCCTTCATCGCCGCGAAAAGCCGGTCGGGAATTTCTGAGGCGGACTTCGCATCTTCATTTCCCGCATTTTGCGCAAAAACGATTGAAGACGAAAGTAAAAAAATTAGCGTAAATAAAACTTTGTTCATAAATCTATTGTTTTTTCTCGATGTGCGAGCCTGCGATGCGCGGCGCGATTTCGTCGAGCCATTCGTTCATTTCCGCTTGCGTGTAGTATTTTCCTTTGAGCATCACGCCCGCCCGTCGCTCCGTATTTGAAATATTTTCGAGCGGATTTGCGTCCAGCAAAATCAAATCGGCGCGTTTGCCTTTTTCGATTGTGCCGACTTTATACAATGTTCCGAAAAACATTGAAGGATTTTTCGTTGCGGCTTCGAGCGCGGCGTAGTTTGAAAGCCCAGCGTCTTTTAGAGCCTTTAATTCGCGGTGCATCGTAAAGCCGTAGAGCCACAGAAATTCGGGCGTGTCCGAACCAGCCATAATCTTGCCGCCCGCGTCATAAATCGCCCTTATGATCTTGTTTCTGATTTCCACCCAGCGGGCGCGTTTTTGCGCCGGAATCTGAAAAAGCCTGTGCTTTTTATGAAAATTTATAAATGCTTCCCGCACTTTCGCCGGATAAAACTTGAAATCGGGCTGCGCTCTGATTGATTCCTCGCTGCGCGGCAGACCGAAAGTGTTTTTCATAAAATGCTGCGTCGGATTAACAAACGGATTTGACGCAACAGTCTTTTTCGCTACTTCTGCAATTTTCTTTTCATCAACATAATCAAGACTTTCCCAGTTTTTCGGATCGTAAATATATAGGTCGGAGACCGAATTCTTGTTCGGCGCGTTATCCGCTATGACCGCTTCGAGATAGCCGTCGAGATGCTCGATTTGCTGTTTGGCTTTTAAGGCTCTTTCAAGCCCGACAAAACGGGCGTCGGCGTGACCGACGACGCGGATGTTTTGCTTTGCCGCCTCGTCAACTGCCGCTTCGTAAACTTCCGGCTTGATAAAAGTCGTGATTTTGATGAAATCATAACCGGCTTGCTTCGATTTACGAACGGCTTCCCGTGCTTCCTCCTCGGTGTTGACGACGAAATTATTTCCCTGTTCTTTTCCGGTTAAATGCGGGCTCGCGCTGTAAATTGTCGGCGCGATGATTTCGCCTTTCGCCGATTTCGCTCTTAAAATCAATTGTTCGGGCGTTCCGATCATAAAACGAATCGTCGTTACGCCGTTGGCAACCATCACTTTTAACTCGTCTTCGGCAATCGAATCGGGATAGTCGTCGCCGTCCGAAAGCAGATGCGTGTGCATATCAACGAGTCCGGGAATCAGATATTTTCCGCGTCCGTCAATAATCTGCGCGTCTTTCGGAATTTTTACTTTACTTCCGATTTCCGCGATAATGCCGTTTTTAATAAGCACGGTTTGATTTTGCAGAACCCGCTCTTTATCCATCGGAACGACATTCACGCCGGTAAAAGCGACAGATTGCGCCGAAATTGTTAGAAAACTAAAAAAAATTAGGATTAAAACGAATAATATATTTTTCATCGCTGACCTCTCATCAAAAATAAAATAAAAAACTTTTCTACTGCCTTTTCAATATATCTTTTAAGGTAAAAATATTCTGAGCGCAGCGAAAACCGACGTGGTCGCCCGCGTTTTCGGGCGAATGACTATCGCGGTAAGAAACACGCAGATTTATCGGCGTCCCGCCGTAACTTCCGCCGCGAATCACGCGCCGAGTTTTTATCTGCCGGAAAGAATTTTTATAAAAAAAATCGCCGCCCGCGACCGGATTTACCTGAACCTCAGCATTCGACGGATATTTTTGCCATTCGTCCGCCAGAAATTCCCAGACGTTTCCCGCCATATCGAACAGTCCATAACCGTTTGCCGGGTAACTGCCGACCGAAGCTGCCGCGCCGATTTTGCTCGCGCTGAAATTCGCGCGGCTCGCATCCGGCATTTCGTCGCCCCACGGAAACTGTTTTCCGATGAGACTGCCGCGCGCCGCAAATTCCCATTCGGCTTCGGTCGGCAGGCGTTTCCCCAAAAATTGGCAAAAGGCGACCGCCGCATGCCAGCTTACAAAAACGACCGGATAATTCGCCTTATCTTTCGGGAAATCCGCTCTGTTCCAGCTATATAAATATTTTCCGTTATGAAACTCCGCCGGGATTTTATCTTTTAACCAGTCGGGATTTTTAGATAAAAATTTTTTAAAATCGGCATTCGTCACTTCCGTTTTATCGAGATAAAACGAATCAATGCGAACGCGATGACGCGGCGTTTCTTCCTCGAAAAGCGCGGCGCGTTTGATGTTAAAAATTTCCAGCAGTTTCGGAATTTCGCCCTTGTCCGTGCCCATTTCAAACGTCGCGCCTTCGATTAAAACCATTTCCGGCTTTTTCGCGCCCTGCCGATTTTTCTTTTGCGCGTTGACAAAACTCGGGTTTCCCGCGCAAAGCAGAATCGCAAAAATCAGATAAATTGTTTTCGCCCGAACTTGCATTTTTATTTTTAACCGCGAATCCAGCCGTACTGCGTGTTGGACGGCTGCGCGCCTTCGGCTCGATATTTTGCCTTTAGTTTAGTGACGTAATCCGACGGAATCGCGTTCATTTTCGCCTTTACGTCAATGCCGTAAACCCGCGCCGAATTCAAGCCCAAAATTTTCGCTTTTACTTTGTCGGTCAACGCTTTGAAGCCAAAACGTTTCTGCAAATCTTCCGGCATTTGCAGGCGGCGAAATGCCTCGATCTGCCATTGCGGGCTGCCCCACCAGATCGAATCCGTGCCCCATAAAACGTGGTCTTCGCCGAAGGCGTCGAGCATCTGCCCAAGCATAAAAGCGCATAATTTCGGCTGCGTGATCGCGGTCATTCCGAAAGTCGTTCCCAAATCCATATAAACGTTTTTCATTTTCGGATTGCGCTTTTTCATCGCGCACAAATCTGAAACCCATGGAATGTTCGTCTTGGTTTTAAAATCGTCTTGAATCGCTTCTCTTGCATCGGCAACGCCTTTAAATGCGGCGTGATAGATCAAAAAATTCAAATCGGGAAAATCTTTCGCCGCCTTTTCGACATCGCGCGGGCTGGAATGCTCCAAATCCCAGCCGGGCAGGGGCAAGCCTTTGTGGACGCAGATATTTTTGATCCCGATTTTCCGGGAATATTCGTAAGCCGGGTAAGCAACCTTTTCGTCGTCCATCCACCAGCCGACGCTGCCGTCCGCCAGAGGCTGTCCCGGATAGCCTTTCCACGCTTCGACTTTCATTTTTTCAAACTGCCGATGCATAGCTTCCATATCGCGCTTGCCCAAATCGGGCGAAAAAAGTCCGTGCGCGACGATTCTTCTTGATTTCGTTAAGCCGTTAATTTCGGCTCGCGTTTCAATCATTTCGGCTGGCGGCAAGACGTTTTCGGCGTCGGTTTTGGCGGGCAAGCCGGTAATAACAGCCATTACCGTATCGCTGTCGAGAAACATTTCCTTGATGTAATTCGCCAGGTAAAGGTCTTCCCAGCGATGTTCTTTGCCTTGCAAATCCTTGTTGCCCCAAGCCGCGCCTGCGTCGCGGTAACGAAGCAGCGGCGGATTTTGAATGATCTTTTTCGCGGCGACGTGATGAGTGTGAATGTCGAAGATAAATTGATTTTTGGGAAATTTTTCGTCAGATAAAGCCGCCTCGAACAGCTCTTTTTCGTCAACCTCGAAAAATCTGCCGAAAACCGAATTCAGGGCGAGAAAACCGGCAGCCATGCCGCCCGTCGAAGCCAGAAATTTTCGGCGCGAGATGCCCAATTTCTTCGCGCTTGCCGAAGCTATTTCAATCAAGCGATGCTCGACCTGTTTTTGCTGCTCGGTTTGGTCAATCGGCGCAAATTCCTCGTTTGAAACAATCTGCGTCGGAATCGGCAGATTGTTTTCATCAACGTCGCATTTTTGAATCCATTTTTTCTTTTTCATAAATTTATTGACCCCACATTTCGGCGTGCGCCGCCGTTATCAAACCCGCATAAGTCGTGTCGAAAAAATTTCCTGCGGCAGATAAACAATCGCGTCGCCCGCCGTGTTGCCGCGCCCCAAATGTTTGATTCGCGCCACACGGTTTCCCAAGTTTATCGAAAGCTCGGAATCAAACGTAAAATTCGCCGTTTTATCAACCAGAGATTTGAATTCCGTCTGAACCGGCTCGATTCCTTTAATCGCGTTTTC
>DATHTS010000536.1:0-5939 GCA_035462935.1 Pyrinomonadaceae bacterium | reverse complement strand
TCAATGTTTCCTGAAAATCATTAAGCCAAGCGGAAGTTTGAGCTTGATAATCCTGAAAACTGCTGCGGACGGAATTGAAAAGCGAGCGCTGTTCCTGATTATCGTAAGCGACAAAATATTGAATCCAGAAAGTTTCGAGAGCTTCGAGATATTTGCTGAACGTGCCGAAAACGCCTGTTGAAGCCGCCGAGTTCAACTGTCCGGCAAACGGCGTTGGGTCAAACGGAATCCAGGCGTTTTCCTGCGGGAAATAAACTTCAACCCAGGAATGAGCGTTTTTTTGTTTGACGACGAAAACACCTGCGGTTTCATTATATTCGCCGGATTGAAAACCGTTGACAACGCGCGTGGCGATGCCCTGCGTCCGCAACATTATCGCCATCGCCGTTGAAAAATATTCGCAATGACCTTCGCGGACATTGAATAAAAAATCAGCCAGCGGGTCTTCCCCGCCCGCCTTCAAATTTAAAGTGTAACCGAGATTATTTTGCAGATATTTCTCGACCGCTTTTGCCCGATCATAGCGATTGCCTGCGTTTCCGGTAATTTCTTGGGTTAATTTTACAATCCTGTCATCGAGATTTTCAGGAGTTCTTAAATATCGCTCGTAAAATAGCGAATGCGAACCGTTATCCTTTTTTAGATTTTCAACATTCGGCGAGACGGTTTCGGACAAAACTTTATAACTTGTTCGCTCAAGCCCGGTAGTGGTAACTAGTAATGATCCTTCCGCGTCCCGGTTGATAACCGAGAAATTTCCCTGCACCCTAATCGGGCGCGAAAGAGCGAACAAAACAGGCGTTTGAATTGGTTCGAGATAAACCGTCTGAATTGTTAATCCTTCAAAATCAGAAGTTTGCTCAATAACGAACAAATTTTTCCGGCTTTCATGGACGGATTGAAAATTTCGCTGTTTGGATTTGCTCCAAGTTCGACCGTCAAACGAATCAAGCGCGACACCACGCCAACGCGGATTTTGAATATTTTCACCATTTTCCAAACGAACGCGCATTACGATTTCATCACTCTGCAAAATATTCGCTATTTCCCCAAGCCTCACCGAATCGGAAAAACCTGTAACTTTCTTGCCTTGTGTCAAACTGCTTCCCAATCCCGCGCCGCCGACCCTCGGAAAAGCGAAAAATAAAGGCACAGCCAAAGCCGTTATTAAAATCAATAAAGTTAAGGCAGTTACAGGGAATTTTCTCAGTGAGGCTTTCTGTAATATTCCAGATTGATTTTTATTAGAAATATTTTTTCTGGTTGAAACATCGTTTGAGGTCTTCCGCATTTCAAATGCTACAATCGCGCAAATTGTCGTGAGCAAAAACAAAACAAGCGAGGCTAAATATAAAGGACTAATGCTTAACCCCGCGGCGAGGAGAACTTCAAAAAATGAAATCAGATAAACAAAAATCCAATCGCGCTCACTCTTTTTCTGTAGAAGTTTGACGGCGCAAAGAAATAAAATAAGCCGAGCCAGACTCCCCGCCTGGAAAAGTTCCCTGCTTGTCGAGCCGGTAAACTGATATTTCCATTCTAGGTAAAATAGAGGTATAGCTAAAAAAATTAAAACAATTCCGATCCGTTCGGAAATCTGCCAGCGAGTATCCTCCAAAAACCAAGCTAAAATGACTGTGCAAACAAAAAGAAATGTAACCAAAATCCCAACACCGCCGGAAACGAACAGCGAAAATAGTCCGCACAAAGCAACGGCATAAGAGATAAGTCTGAAAAATTTCTCGAAATTCATTGAATTTGAAGCACCTACAGCCATTTTGATTATATCCGCCCGATTGTTTGTTGTCTAAAACTTTTTTACCTGATAAACATTTGCTGAAATTTAAAGCAAAAAAGCCTGCTCAAATTTGAACGAGCTTCAAAATGTAAATCCGGCGACTTCCTACTTTCCCATATCTGAAAAATACAATCTGTAAAATGATGGACGAATCACGACGGAGAAAGAAGAATACGAAGCCGAGCGATTGTAAAAAGTTGAATTAAATATACTTTAGACATAGTATTATAAGCGAATTTGACAAACAAAATGAGGAGGAGGCTATGCAGCGAACTATTGCGATTTTTATTATTTCAGCGGTTTTGATTTTGCTTCTAGGGCTTCAGGTTTTGGCGGGGCAAGCAGGCAGATTAGACCCGACGTTCGGGACGGGCGGAACGGCTCTCCATGAAAACGTCGGCGGAGGTGCGATGGCGCTGCAGGCGGACGGTAAAATTGTTTTAGCCGGAAGCGCAGGTAACCAGTTTGCTTTGTTTCGATTAAATGCTGATGGCACACTTGACACGAGCTTCGGCATAAACGGAATGGTGCGGACTACAATTGTTGCGGCGAACAATTTGGGTTCGTCCGCCCGTGATTTGATAATTCAGCCCGACGGCAAAATTATCGCCGTCGGGCAAGTTGAACGAGGCAACTTTATTCCGCCCAATACCTTTTCTCTCATTGAAGTCGCGCTTGTTCGTTACAATCAGGATGGTTCGCTCGATACTTCGTTCGGTGGCGACGGCATGGTGACGACTTTAATAGACGAATCCAGCTCCGGTACTGCCGTCGAATTGCAGGCGGACGGCAAAATCGTCGTTGCCGAATTTTTTAAATTCGCGGTTATTCGTTATAACGCGGACGGCTCGCTCGATACGACTTTCGGTGCGAACGGCGTCGCTCGAACAAATTTCGGAAGCGGTTATTCGCGCGCGATGGATTTGAAAATTCAAACGGACGGCAAGATTGTCATTGCCGGATACGATAATCCGGTCAGTCAGGTGTTTATCGCCGTCGCACGTTATAATACGAACGGGACGCTCGACACAGGCTTTGACGGCGACGGAAAGCTCACCGCGTCAATCGCCGGGGAAGACCGCGCCTATGGTTTGGTAATTCAACCCGACGGCAAAATGCTTGTCGTCTGCACGGCGCAAACGGGTTTTGGCGAGCTGCAACATTTAGGACTCGCGCGGTTTTTACCGAACGGCGCGTTTGATACGACTTTCGGCAGCGGCGGCAAGGTTATCGCTCCCGCTAATTTCGGCTCGGCTACAGACATTGCCTTGCAAGCGGACGGAAAAATAATTACCGCCGGATTAACCAACTGGGTGTTTAGTACGTCCAATTCCGATTTTACGGTCGCACGATTTCTGCCAAACGGTTCACCGGATACTTCCTTTGACGGAGACGGATTAGCGATTATCAATCTTTTTACCGGCGATAGGGCTAATGCGGTAGCGATTCAGCCGGATGGAAAAATTGTCGCCACGGGTGGATCGGGCGGTTATTTTTTGGCGGCGCGATTTCACAGCAAACCCGATACGTTTGCCGATTTTGACGGCGACGGCAAAACGGACGTTTCAATTTTTCGCCCGTCGAATGGTCAATGGTGGATTAAGCGTTCGTCAGATTCTAGTCATTATGTTTTGCAGTTCGGTTTATCAACAGACAAAATCGTGCCTGCTGATTATACCGGAGATGGCAAAACCGATGTCGCGATCTATCGTCCTTCGACCGGTGATTGGTTTATTCTTCGGAGTGAAAACTTTACTTATTACGCCTTTCCATTCGGTATTTCGGAAGACGTTCCGGTGCCCGGAGATTTTGACGGCGACGGTAAGGCTGATCCGACCGTTTTTCGTCGTTCGACTGCTGTCTGGTATATCAATAATTCAAGTAACGGCTCGACAACGACTCGCAGCTTCGGTATTGCCAATGACCTTCCCGTCGTTGCTGATTACGACGGTGACGGAAAATCGGATATTGCCGTTTATCGCTTGAATGCATCGGAGTGGTGGATTTCGCAAAGTTCGAACGGGGCTGTTTATGCTCTGGATTTCGGCACAAATTTCGGAGGAATACTTATGCCCGGCGATTACACCGGTGACGGCAAAGCCGACTTTGTTTTTTATCAACTGGGGTTAAATGGCTACTGGTTTGTTCGTCGTTCGGAAGACTATTCCGACGTAAGTGTGCTGGCGACTACCAACACATTTGGCAACGACGTTCCAGTGGGCGGCGACTTCGATGGCGACGGCATTTTGGACTTTACGATCTTTCGCGCCTTTAGCAGCAGCTGGCATATTCGCGGTTCAACCGGCGCTTGGCTCTATTCGGTCTTCGGCACAAACGGTGATATACCCATCCAAAATGCGTATTTCCGCTACGCATGGGGTGGCGGAGCTCGAACAAATAGTGATATAAAATTCTCCGTTAAATGAATTTGAAGAATTATTCAAATAAACTAAACACAAAAAAGCCTGCTTAAACAAAGCAGGCTTTTTATTAAATTATAAATCCGGCGACTTCCTACTCTCCCACACTGGTAACAGTGCAGTACCATTGGCTCCAGCAGGCTTAACTTCCGTGTTCGGGATGGGAACGGGTGTTTCCCTGCCGACAAAATCACCGGAAAACTGTTAAATATCAAAATGATAACTGAAATAGATAATCAAATAACCGAATGGAGATGCATACGAGTTTGACGTAGGAGAAAAATTATGTTAGCGTAATGCGGTTCTAGAACAATACTTACCAAATCTATACCAAGGAGAAATCTCAGAATATGAAAAAGTGGACTTCTTTTGCAATCGGTTTTTGTTTTTGCGCGTTGATATTTGGCGCATTAACTTGGAAACTAAACACCTCCTCTGGAATCACTACGACAGAGGAATATAATCAAAAAATTAGAAACGGACTGGCAGAATTAAACCTGCCGACAAGCAACGACATACCCTCGATAAATGCTGTCCCCGAACGTATTTCAAATTTTATTCATTACCGTTCTGGTGTTCAGATTAGTGGGTCTAACAGAAATATCTTGCGATCCGCAGAGCGAAATGCATGGAATGATTCAAAAAGGGTGGATGCGGCTACTCTTACCCAAATTCTTACCGACATCGCGGTAGAGAGAATCCCTGCGACGAGCGATTCGGAAATTGCCGGTATAACAGATTCATTGCGCGGGTTTAACGCTCCCGGTCTGCCGGAAAGTGTTCAAAAGGGTCGCAGCCTCGTCAAATTACGCGCAAGCGCAATGAGCCGAATGCCCGCCGATGAGTTTAATTTAGAGCTAACAAAGATTCGGGACAGCGGAGTTCCAAGCATAGTCGTCAAAAACCTGATTTATGCTTCATTGGCGAATGAGGTAAACCGGCGCGTCAATGTTATAAGAAACGCCGACCCTCAATTTTTTGGCGGAACGCACTCGCGCATGACGCCGGCACAGGCTTTGCTCGTTGCGTATGCGGTTATTGCGGATGACCCGCTGTTTGGTCAAACTGATTTAGCGCAACAAATGCAAAAAAGGCAACAGGTGAGTTCCCGGGCTAGCCGAAGCGATTTTCCAAGTCCGCATGGGCACAGGGCATACGGCGATAATGGCTATCTCTATAGTTCCCCGACAGGCATTCTCTTTAACGATGCATCTGTTGAACGGATCATAACGCTTATTCAGGAAAGGGGGAATTGAGAGGTTATGAAAAAATTTTATGTCTCGACAGTTCTTGCGTTAATGCTTTTAATTACTTCTTGTTCAGAAGGAACGGATTCTGGTCCAGTTCCAGAAGAGGACCCTGTAGTCCTGTTTCCATATACATTCCGGCAGGCGAAAGTTATGCTGTCAATGGTCCGAATGGAACAATAAGTGGAGTAGCTCCAGAAGGCGGTATATACGTCAATGGGTGTGTGAACCAATAAGCTTTTTGTTACACTAAATCTAATTTAGGAAACGCTCGTGCTAATCAAAAGTTACCGAGCGTTTTCGTTTTGCGGAATAAACGAACACACTACCCGTTTTTCAATTTTTAGGTGATTGAAAATCTCTGATGCTCTGAGCGATATGCTGAACAGGGACTTTAAACGCAAAAAAGCCCATTTCAAAATGAAACAGGCTTTTTCTTATTTATAATCCGGCGACTTCCTACTCTCCCACACT